>JAGTVF010000269.1 GCA_018224315.1 Desulfobacterales bacterium
AAAATAAAACCGCAGATCAATTCTGGAATTTTTCAAAGCACTCCCACGGATTTGACAAAACATGGCTGCCACATTTACACGCAAGCGCCGAAAATTTGCTGCCAATGCTGAAAACGCGCGGTTTTCTCCGGCCCCCAGGACTCCAGGGAAGCGATCACAGCAGCCGGGTCCTTGCGGCTACCATCAGGCGGCGGCGTCTTGGAGAAAAACAGATCCGCAAAACAGATGATCTGCTCTTCCAAAGTGTGGGGCAGCATATCGCGCACCGGCAGGGCAAGTCCCTGTGCGGCAATATCTTCTGCGGAAAGCCCCACGCCCACGTGGCGCTCACATACCCGCGCATGGGCCGGAAGGCCGTGGCTTTCCAGCATCTGCGCGCCCAGCCACCCGTGGCAGACATAGGGATATGTGCCGAAGCACCCGATTTCCGGGGCATTGACGTGCCAGATACCGATATCGTGGAGCATGGCCGCCTCATGGATAAACCCTGTATCCGGTTGCAGGTGTACCACCCGCCGGGCTACGATCAGGGCGGCTTCGGCCACGGCCGTGCTGTGGGCGGTCAGCACCCGGTATGCCAGGGTCCCGGGCCTGTAATAGATGCCGATGAGATCAAGCGGGTTCATTGACCGCAGCGGCGTTTTGCTGCACGCCGGACAAAAGAACGGCCTCGATAAACGGATCAATCCAGCCGTCTAACACCGCATTGACGTTGCCCACATCCATATTGATCCTGTGATCCTTGACCATCTGATAGGGATGAAGCACATAGGACCGAATCTGATTGCCCCAGGCGATCTCACCCTTGCCTTCATGGATGGCCTGCATCTTGCGGTCCTGCTTTTCCTGCTCAAGCTGATAAAGTCTTGCCCGGAGCACCCGCATGGCCAGTTCCCGGTTTCGCAGCTGGGATTTTTCCTGCTGGCACTGCACCACGATGCCTGTGGGCTGATGAGTGATGCGCACCGCACTGCTGGTCTTGTTCACATGCTGGCCGCCTGCACCGCTGGCACGGAACGTATCCACCCGCAGATCGTTTTCATCAATATCCACCACGATCTCGTCATCGATTTCCGGGTAAACAAACACCGATGCAAAGGAGGTGTGCCGCTTGCCGCTGGCATTAAAAGGCGATATCCGCACCAGCCGGTGCACTCCGGTTTCCACCCTGAGATAGCCGAAAGCATTTTCCCCCTTGGCAGTAAAGGTCACGCTCTTGATGCCGGCTTCGTCTCCAGGCTGCAGGTCCATGATATCAATGGTGTAGCCTTTTTCCTCGCACCAGCGCGAATACATGCGAAACAGCATCTCGGCCCAGTCCTGGGCCTCGGTGCCGCCGGCGCCGGCATTAATCGATACAATGGCATTGCGGCTGTCATCTGTGCCGCTTAACATCATGTCCACGGAAAACCGGCGGATCTGTTGCTCCAATTTCCCGGCCTGCCGGCGCACCTCTGCCAGAGATGATGGATCGTCTTCCTCTTCGGCCAGTTCCAGCAGCACGCCGCAGTCTTCGATTTCCTTGTAAAGGTTCTGCCACCTTTCCATGCGCTGGCTCAGGCGGGAGCGCTCCTGGAGGATCTTTTTGGCATTGTCCGGATCATTCCAGAAGTCTTCGGCGGCCAGAAAGCTTTCGATCTCCGCCAGGCGTCGCTGGGTTTCGGGTATGTCAAAGATACCCCTTTAGCTGGTCGATTTTTTCGTACAAATCATTTACCATGGATTTGAGTTCCTCAGACATGGTCGTGTCCTCCTTTTTTTCTCGCAAAAGATACAGATCCCCATAGACGGGGCGGTTTTTCTACAAATTTGGGTTTGTTTTTCTTTCTTTATCAGGAATCCCGGCGGGTTCTCAAGCCTTTTCTCAGGCCCGCGAGGACCAAAACCAGGGCTGCGACCGCACAAAGGCCCGGCAACAAATGGGGATAACGGGTGTAAAATCCCAATTTGCCTCCGGCCAGCGTCACGTCCCGGGTCAGGCTCGTGGTTTGGAAAACACCGGAAGATGCCCGGATGCGGCCGGCAGGATCAATAAAGCCGCTGATGCCCGTATTGGCGGCCCGCACCACCGGCCGGCGGTTTTCCACAGCCCGGAACACGGCCATGGAAAAATGCTGAAACGGCGCGGACGTATCGCCGAACCAGGCATCATTGGTGATATTGACCAGGACATTGGCCCCGGCGCGGGCCATGGCCGCCGAAAGATGGGGAAAGATGATTTCATAGCAGATCTGCACGCCCATATCGGCCCCCGTATCCGGATTGCCGACCGATAGCAGGTGCCCGGGGCGGCCCGGGGAAAAATCGCCGGTTTCCGGCACGATTTTTCCCACAAACGGCAGCCATTTTTTCAGGGGCACATATTCGCCAAACGGCACCAGGTGGACCTTGTCATACCGGCCGGCCACCCGGCCCCGGTGATCAATGAGGTAAGCACTGTTAAACAAATCCAGCCCGCCGCTGTCCTCTTGGCGCTCATAGGCGGGCACGCCGGCCAGCAAAGGCGTTTTCATCCGTTCTGCCGTGTCCAGGACCCGCCGGGTGCGCTGGGCATCATTGAAAAAGTAAAACGGCACCGCGGTTTCAGGCCAGACAACCAGGTCTGGCTGTTTTTCGCCAGCACTGAGCGAAAGCCGGATATATTTGTCTAAAATCGTCTCCACATAGGCGTCATCCCATTTCAGGGACTGCTCGATGTTGGCCTGAATCACGGATACACGCAGCTGCCCGGCCGGTCTGGCTGCCCCATCCTGTTGTGCCAGCCGAAACATCCCGTATCCGCCATTGGCAGCAAAAAACCCTGCTGCCAATAGCAGACCGGCAATGGCCGCACCCCGCCCCACCGGGCGGTTCTGCCACCGGCCATGAAACAAATGCATGAAAATAAGAAAAAAACACGCGCTCACCGCGCAGACGAAAAAAGACACCCCGTAGACACCGAATAAATCCGCCGACTGGATCAACACCGGATACCGGTACTGGCTATAGCCCGCAAGCCCCCATGGAAAGCCGGTAAACAAAAAGGTTTTGGCATATTCCAGGGCCACCCAGCACACCGGGACCCATACCACCAGAAACACCGGCCGCACGGGCACAAACGTGACAGCCCAGGCAAACACCCCCGTGTACAGGGCCAGGTAAAACGCCAGCAATAGCAGGGCAAAAAAGCTCAGCCAGACGGACATGGGTCCGTAGCGGTGCATGGTGGGCACCAGCCAGTACAACAGCAGCAGATAATGCACAAATCCGGCAAGCAGCCCCAAAAGAAAAGCCGCGCGTCCGCGGACCCGGCAGATGCCGGCCAGCAAAAGCCCCGGAGCAAACCAGGCGGCAAAACCCGCACCGATTTTATCAAAAGCGCAGGCCAGCACCACACCTGCGGCAATGCAGAAAAACAGGGAAACGCTTTTTTCCGGGCTTCGTTTCATGGCAGATGCCAATCTATATTTCACTTTCAAACCAGGTTTTGTCTTAAACAAGGGCGGACCCGCACACGATTTCCGGTGACCCGTTTGCCTGTTTCCATAGCACGACAAGCGCGTTGCGGCAAGGCGCAGGGCCCGGGGGAGCGCAAAAAAGCCGCGGCCGGAACCAATGGCTGACCGCGGCAATTTTGTTGAATCTCCGGAACGGACTTGTTAAAGAAAAGACATCACCATCTACGGCGACGGCAGCCAGACCCGGTCTTTCTGCTATGTTGACGACATGGTCGAAGGGCTCATGACCATGATGGACACCCCGGCCGGTACCACCGGACCGGTGAACCTGGGCAACTCTCAGGAAACCCCGATTCTTGCCCTGGCCGAAAAAATCGTGGAAATGACCAAAACAGAAGCCGGCATTGTGTTTGCGCCACTGCCGGAAAACGATCCCGTCCGCCGCCGGCCCGACACCACAAAGGCCC
>JAGTVF010000270.1 GCA_018224315.1 Desulfobacterales bacterium
CCGTGATCGTCAAGGATCCTTCGCCGTTGACCGCTCCGCCGATCACCTGCGTGCCGGCGCTTTTGGAAACGGGCCTGGACTCGCCGGTGACCATCGATTCGTTGACAGCACTCCGGCCCTCTGAGACCTCGCCGTCCACGGGGACTTTTTCCCCGGGCTTAACCAGCACCCGGTCGCCGGCTTGTATTTCTTGTTAAGAGACCTGAGGGGCTTTTCACAACACCATGAAAGGATTAAGAATACGCAATTGGTGATCGATCAGCAACCCATCCTGCATATCCTCGGAATACAGAATCTCGCAGTTCTCTATAAGAGCGGCGGCTATAATCATAGAATCGTAAATGCTCAATCTGTACCGCTCAGCCACCAACAGCCCTCTCTCATGGGTTTCGAGCGTCAAAGGATCGGTTGGACAGATTGAGCGAAGCACTTTTAAAGTCTCGTTTATTTCCTCCCATGACATGGATAGCTTTCGCCGGGCAACGTTGGCAAATTCGTTTAAGACCTGCACGCTGATTCGGCCCCCCGCGCGCACTATTTCCTCGGCCTGGTCAGCCTTGCCGGTATTTTCTGACAGTAGATAAAAAAGAATATTTGTGTCAATAAACGGCCTAATATCGGGCATTGGCATCTTCCCGATCAAATTTGAAATCAGCCGGCAGTTTACCCCGGTACTTTCTTAGCCTGGCAAGAAGGGCATCTCTGTCAGGCTTTTTTCTTACCTGAAAAACTCGTTCGTCTGCTATTACAACTTCAATATCGTCACCTTCATGCAATCCCAGGGCTTCAACCACTGAGGCAGGCAATCGAATAGCCAAGCTGTTACCCCATTTCGAAACTTGCATGTTAACCCCTCCTGGATATACTTTTTTATAATGTATATTCATTTTCGGGACAAATGTCAAGATCATCAAAATATTCGTGCAATTGTTGTCTCTTTTCCACTAATGGGGAAGGCAAAGACATCGTTTCGTTTAGGGCGTTCGCAGATGTTTTGCGTCGACATGATCATCCCGTATGGCAACAGTTTACGCTATTTTTTCCGTTCGGCGCGTTTTCCATCTGCGTTTTCTTGTTCATGAAGGCTGACGGGTGTCTGCAGCGTACTATTTCTTTTTTTCTCCGAGCCCCTTTTTACGAATTCTCCGATAATCAGTCCTGGTCTTGCGCTCGGCTCCGGCGAATCTGCTCTTTTCAATCGATTGTTTTTCAGTCAATACAATGCTTGAAACTCCGGGCAGAAGAGGTATATACATATTGCAATTTCTAAAAACAGGGGGAAGATATGGAAGATCCGGTACTGATTGAATATAAAAACCAGGCTGCAACGATAACCCTTAACCGGCCGGAGAGAAAAAATGCCATTAACGAGGCCCTTTTAAGGGGGCTTTACGACGGGCTGGAAAAAGCGGCCTCAGATGATGAGATAAGGGTGATCATTATCACCGGAAAAGGCTCGGCTTTCTGCGCCGGGCTGGATCTGGGCTGTCTGGAAACCGAAAACCTTGTTGATCCCAGGGGCGACGGCAGGGACCTGGTCGATATTGCCGCAGACTGCAGAAAACCCATAATCGGCGCGGTTAACGGACCTGCAGTTACCGGTGGATTTGAACTCGCCCTGAACTGCGATTTTTTGATTGCCTCTGAAAAAGCAGCTTTTGCAGACACCCACGCCAGGATCGGAATCCGACCCGGGTGGGGCATGACCCAGCTTCTGCAGCACGCTGTCGGGCAGAGGCTGGCCAAGCAGTTTTCCCTTACCTGCCAATGGATACCCGCCGAACAGGCCCTTGCCTGCGGAATTGTAAACGAGGTGCTGGCCCCGGAGGAACTTATGCCCCGGGCAGAAGCCATTGCCCGCATGATTTGCGAAACCGACAATGAGACGGCCCTTACTGTAAAGGACCTGATAGAGTACCGCAACCGGTCCACTTTTGCAGAGGCCCTGGAAAACGAAAGAAAGCCCCTCAAAGACTTGGTTGCCGCATCCGGGACCTCGTTTACCTCGCAGACATTGAATAAACGGAATTGACTTTTTAACATCCTGTCTGGTTTTGCTATGATAAAAACCGCAAGGGATAAAAATACGCACCAAACACACGGGCAACATGAATAGGCCTTAAACAAAAGGAAGATATGAACGATCCGCACCAACATGATCTCGGTCCTTCCAGGTTTCTTGTGGACAACCTGCATCTGCTGCCCAGGGGCAGGGTGTTGGATGTGGCCATGGGATACGGCCGCAATGCGGTCTTCCTGGCTGGATCCGGTTTTGAGGTCGAAGGAGTGGATCTCTGCCCTGAGGCTGTGGCCGGGACCCTGGAGGCCGCCCGAAAAGCCGGGGTCAGCCTCATGGCCCGGGTAGCGGATCTGGAGAAGGGGCACTATTTTATTGCCAGGGAAGCCTATGATGTGATCATTTGCTTCAATTACCTGCACCGGCCCCTGATCCCCGCCATAAAGCAAGGCCTTCGCCTCGGCGGGATGGTGGTGTACGAAACTTTTCTCGTGGATCAGGCGCGATTCGGGAGGCCCAGGAATCCGGACCACCTGCTCGAGCACAATGAACTTCTCCTTATGTTTCGTGATTTTCGTTGCCTGCGCTACCATGAGGGAGAAATGGCAACCGCCAGGGCCGTGGCCGGCATCATAGCGGAAAAAGGTGATAAGGGGGTAATAGATCATGCAAATAGAGCAAGATGACGCTGCTGTGATCAATTTGGACCCTGAAGAGGCCAGGGGGTTTATGAGAAACCATAAGGAAGGAACCTACACCATTTTGGATGTCCGGCAGCCCGGGGAGTATGAAAAAGCCAGGATTCCAGGGGCCAAACTGGTTCCCCTTCCCGAACTGGTGGACCGATTGGGGGAGCTGGACCCGCAAAGGCCTGTCATCGCGTACTGAGCGGCCGGAGGTCGCAGCCGTGCCGCTGCGCAATTGCTCGCCGGCAAGGGTTTCAGGAAAGCGTACAACCTCAACGGCGGCATCAGGGCCTGGAACGGCCATACCGCCGCCGGCCCTTATGACATGGGGATGACCTACCTGAGAGGCGATGAAGACGCAAGGGAAATCATTGGTCTCGCCTACGGTATGGAAGAGGGGTTGAGGGGCTTTTACATGGCTGTGGGAGAGAGGACAGAGGATAAGGAAGTTGCTGATCTTGCGCGCAAGCTCTCCGGAATAGAAGATCGCCACAAAAAACGGCTCTTCGATCTATACCTTACTCTGGATTCGGGCCTTGACGGCCGTGAAGCATTTGAATCCCGGATCGTCAATAACGTCATGGAGGGGGGCTCCACCACCGAGGAATTCCTGGAGCGAAACAGGGAATTCATGAAGACATCACCCGACCTGCTCAACATTGCCATGATGCTCGAGACCCAGGCCCTGGACCTCTATATGCGATATTCTGAAAAGCTCCGGGATGAGAAGGGAAAGGACGTCCTTTTTGGTCTGGCAGAGGAGGAAAAGGGCCATTTGGAAAGTCTGGGCCGGCTCATGGACAAAAGAGTGTGATGCGTCCGGTGCACAGGGCCTGGGCGGCCGGGTGCTTACACCTAAAACAAACGGAAAAACTGTCTTGACGTTGGGTCCAGCATAAAATAATTCGGCGCAGGCGATCTCGGTAAAAAACATTACGATGATACAAGCGCTCACAATTGTTTTTAGATTCATGCAGACCCTCCTTTTTTTTATGGTGGAAAGGGTTACAAACAATAGTTCCAAGGGTCATGGGTCAAGAAAAAATCAGATTATCGATTATCGGTGAACAGCTACCGCAGGGCTATAACGGAATTAAGCCGGAGACATTACCCCAAAATTTGAGGATTGAGTTGCCAGATTGTATAGTTCAGTGCCGATGCGAAGCTTACCCACAGCAGGTATGGAACAAGCAGCGCACCAGCCAGAACCCGTATGCGCCAAAAGGCAATCAGGGTGGTGACAATCAATATCCACAAGAGCAGTATGTTCGCAAACGCAAGCCCGCCGAGATGCCAAGCAAAGAACACCCAGCTCCATAATGCATTCAGCGCAAGCTGGATTAGAAACAGCGTTAGTGCGGCACGCGCTGCAAAAATACCGTCAACGCGCCAAACCAGCCACGCTGAAATACCCATCAGGGCGTAGAGGGCAGTCCAAACGGGGCCGAATAACCATGACGGAGGAGCCCATTCCGGCAGCATAAGTTGCTTATAAAAAGAGCCGGCGTTGATTGACCCTGCGCCACCGATCGCCGCCGCAATGAAAGTGATGGCAAGCCATCCAACGATTCCAAGAATCTGTTTTGATATTGGGACAGGGGTCATTAACATTCCTTTGGTGTCTGAGGTGGAGCGACTTTCGGGAAAAAAGGGGCCAAATGGCTTATTGGCAATAAAGGTTACCTGAAATATCCCAAGCCGGAAAAAATCATGGATTCAAGTTAGCAGGAATTTGAAAAAAATCTTTACAGCGAAGCCTGAAAAAATGACACAACGGACAATTTACTGCTTAAAGCCTATGTCTTCTTTCGTTGGCCCTGTCTTTTTGCCTGTTTTTCTTCATC
>JAGTVF010000271.1 GCA_018224315.1 Desulfobacterales bacterium
CTTACCTGCCCGGCCTGGATTTGACGGCCAGGTATTATGTGGATGATCCGGACATGGCATATGATCTGGACCGGGAAAACTGGACCGCAGCTGTTGTGCTCAACTGGGACCTGTTTACCGGGTTTTCGCGTCCGGCCCGGATTTCCAGGGCAAAGGCCCGGCTAAAAGAGCTTCTTGCCGCAGACAGAAAAACCCTGCTTGAAGTGCAGCACGATGTCCGGCGCGCCTGGTTCAATCTTGAGGATGCCGCAGCCCGCCACGAAGCGGCAAAGCAAAGTGCGCAAAGCGCCCAAGAATCATTCCGTCTTGTCCAAGAGCATTACCAGGGCGGGGCGGTGACCATCACCCGATTTCTGGAGGCCGAACTCGACTACCGCAGGGCCCGGATCCGGGCGGCTGCGGCCGGCTATGACAAGATCAGGGCCAGGGCAGAGGCGGCCCGGGCCATTGGTTTATGGGCCAGCCAGGAAACAAAACCTTTTTTGCAAATGCAGCCGCAATGAAGAAAAAACACATTTACATGAGTATCGGCGCAGGCCTGGCCGCAGCAGGGGTGATCCTGCTGATCTGGCTTTTGTCCGGTGATAAGATCGTCCCCGGCAAAACCGCCCCGGAAAAAGCCGCTGCCTGTCCGGATGGCGCCACCGTCCGGGCCGGGCTCACCACCGTGACCGAATGGTACGAGGCCGTGGGTACGGTGGTTGCCAAAAATCAGGCCCGCATCGAACCCAGGGTGGCGGGTCCGGTAATGGAAGTCCGGGTGCAGGCGGGCGACCCGGTGAAAAAGGGCGATCTGCTGGTCCGCATAGACGACGACCGGCTTGACTCCCGGCGCTCCCAGGCCAGACAGCAGCTGCAGACGGCCATTGCCCGCCGCGGGGAGGCTGTCCAGGCGGTAAATTCAGCCCAAGCCGCTTTTGCCCGGGCAGAATCGGATTACAACCGGATAAAAAAATTTTACAAATCCGGGGCCGCCACAAAACAGGATCTGGAAGAAGCCCGGGCCGGCTTTCTCCGGGCTAAAGCCGCCCTGGAGCGTTCCCGCAAAGCCCTTTCCGGTGCAAAATCCGGGGTGAAACTGGCCGAAGAAATGGTCCGGGAAGCTGAAATTGCCCTGGGGTACACCGAGATCAACGCGCCGGCAGACGGCCGCATCTTAAAGCGTTTTGTTGACCCCGGAGACATGGCAGCGCCCGGAAAGCCCGTGCTGATTCTCCATGCCGCCGGCGGACTGCAGCTGGAGGCCAATGTGCGCGAAGGCCTGATGGACACGGTCCGGCCCGGAGACGTGCGCAATGTCCGGCTGTCTGCCGCCGGCAGGACGGTGGCGGCTGTGATTGACGAAGTGGTTCCCGCTGTTGATCCCCGGACCCGGACCTTTCGGGTCAAGGCGGACCTGCCCGAAGTCCAGGGGGCTTATCCCGGAATGTACGGTAAATTGCTGATTCCGTACATGGAGATCTCGGTCATCCTGATTCCGCAAAATGCCGTGCGCCGGGTCGGGCAGCTGGAACTGGTTGCGGTGAAAACCCAGGACGGCTGTCAGCGGCGCTTCATCAAAACCGGAAAGGTTCATGGCGACCAAGTGGAGGTGTTATCCGGGCTGAGCGGCCATGAAACCCTGATCGCACAGGAGCCGGGAAAAAATGGCCGATAACCGGCAGGAACCTTCCGGGCTGATACCGGGTCTTGTCAGGCCGTTTCTTTCCGGCACCCCGGCTGTCATCGTCCTGGTGATCGCCCTTTGCCTGGGTGCGGCGGCCATCTTTCTCACCCCCCGGGAAGAAGATCCCCAGATCGTGGTCCCCCTGGCTGATATTTATGTCCAGGCGCCGGGCGCGGGTCCCGGGGAAGTCGAAAAACTGGTGGCCACGCCCCTGGAGCAGCTGCTGTGGCAGATCGACGGGGTGGAATACGTTTATTCCATTTCCCGGCGGGGCATGGCCATTGTCACGGTGCGGTTTTACGTGGGCGAGGATCCGGTGGAATCGCTGGTCAAACTCCATGACCAGATCTCCATGCACAGCGACCGGGTGCCGCCCATTGTCAAGGGCTGGACCATTAAGCCCGTGAAGATCGACGATGTGCCCATGGTCAATCTCTGTCTGCATTCGGATCGCTATGACGATCACGAGCTGAGGCGCATCGGCGAGGAGGTTCTCTGGCGGCTTTCAAAACTGGAAAACATTTCCAGAACCGACATTGTCGGCGGCCGGCAGCGAGAGATCCGGGTGGAGCTGCTTCCGGGGAGGATGAAGGGCTACAGCCTTTCTTTGATGGAGATCAGCCGGGCCCTGCAAGGTGCTGATGCCGCGATTGAAGCAGGCGATATAGACCGGCATAACCGGAACTTCACCGTGACGGCCAGCTCTTTTCTCCGTTCAGCCGGGGAGGTGCGGGACCTGGTGGTCGGGGTGTACGAAGGGAGGCCGGTTTATCTGAACAATATTGCCAGGATAACCGACGGCCCGGCAGAAGTATCCAGCTACACGCGCATCGGATATTCCCATCGGCACAGGAAAGTCCACGATCACCAGGACCGCCCCCTGACCAGCCCGGCAGTGACCCTGGCCCTTGCCAAAAAGGAGGGGACCAATGCCGTTGATGTTTCCGAAAGCATCCTGGCAGAGCTCGACCGGCTCAAAAAAAGCGTTATCCCGGATGACGTCCGGGTTGAGGTCACCCGGGACTACGGTTACACCGCCCAGGAAAAAGTCAACAGCCTGCTCAGTTCCCTGTTTTTCGCGGTTGCTACAGTTGTGGTGCTGCTCGCCCTTGCCCTGGGCCGGCGCGAAGCACTGGTTGTGGCCGTGGCTGTTCCCATCAGCTTCAGCCTGGCCCTGTTTTGCAATTATATGCTCGGTTATACCATCAACCGGGTGACCCTGTTTGCCCTGATTTTGTCTCTGGGCCTGGTGGTCGATGATCCGATCACCAATGTGGACAACATCCAGCGCCACATTTTCATGGGAAAACGGGACCCGTTTAAGGCCACGCTGTTTGCTGTTCAGGAGGTGCTGCCGCCGGTGCTCATTTCGACTGTGGCCATTATCATTGCTTTTGCGCCGCTTTTTTTCATCACCGGGATGATGGGCCCCTACATGGCGCCCATGTCTGTCAACGTTCCTTTGACGGTTATTTTTTCCACCCTGGCGGCCCTGACCGTGGTGCCCTGGATGACTTACCTGCTTCTGCGCAACCATCCGGCCGCAGGCCCCCGGGACCCGGAGGCTTTAAAAGAGCCCGGAGACGTGCAGCAGGGTACGCCTGATTGGATTTTCAGGGTTTACAGGCGCATTGCCGCCCCGTTTCTTGAATCCCGCATCCGGCGATGGCTGCTTTTGATCACAATTATTGTGCTGCTGGTATTGTCAATGCTTTTGGTGCTTTTTCGCATGGTTCCGCTCAAAATGCTGCCCTTTGACAACAAAAACGAATTTCAGATCGTCATTGACATGCCCGAGGGAACCCCCCTGGAAGCAACCGACGCGGTGGTGCGCGATTTTGAAAAATACCTGCGCGGCGTATCCGAGGTCACCCATTACACCGCTTACGTGGGAACTCATTCGCCCATGGATTTCAATGCCATGGTCCGACATTACTACCTGCGCAGCCAGCCCCACCAGGCAGATATCCGCGTGGGCCTGGTTCTGAAGGGGCAGCGCGAGATGCAAAGCCACGGCATTGTCCTGCGCCTGCGAAAAGACCTCATGGAGATTGCCGAAAAAAACGGCGCCGCCATGAAGCTGGTGGAAGTGCCCCCGGGCCCTCCTGTTCTGGCCACCATTGTGGCCGAGCTTTACGGAAGCCCGGATAAGTCCTATGAAGAGCTGATCGCCGCAGCCGAACCCGTTAAGCAGCTCATGGCCGGGGAGCCTTTTGTGGTGGATATCGACGACATGACCGAATCGGCCCACGACCGCTACGATTTCGTGCTGGACCGTGAAAAGGCGGCTTTGCACGGGGTATCGGCCGCGGCCGTCATCGAGACCCTTCGCATGGCCGTCCATGGGGCCACCCCGGCACGCGTGCACGAAGACCAGGAGCGCCAGGCCCTGCACGTGAAAATGGTTCTGCCCCGGGTTGAGCGCAGCAGCATATCCGGGTTGAACCGGATTCCCATGGTTACCCCGGACGGGCGCATGGTGCCCCTTGGCGAACTCGTGGAGGTCCGCCGGATACCAAATGAGCAGACCATCTATCACAAGAATCTCGAGCCTGTGGTCTACGTGACCGCTGAAATGGCCGGTCGTGCGCCCGCAGAAGCGATTATTGACATGCAGTCAAAGCTTGCCGGCAATCCGCTTGCTGAAGGGATCCGTGTGGAGTGGGCCGGTGAGGGGGAATGGAAGATCACGCTCCGGGTGTTCCGAGACCTGGGAATTGCCTTTGCCGCTGCTCTGATCGGCATCTACATCCTCATGATTCTCCAGACCGATTCCTTTCTCATGCCCGTGCTGATCATGATGGCCATTCCTCTGACCCTGATCGGGATCATGCCCGGGTTCTGGCTGCTGAACCTGGTTGCCGGCGGCGAGGTGGGCGGATACCGGGATCTGGTGTTTTTTACCGCCACGAGCATGATCGGCATGATCGCCCTGGGCGGCATTGTTATCCGCAACTCGGTGGTGCTCATTGAATTTATTCGTGATTCCCTGTCAGAAGGAATGCCCGTGAAAGAGGCCATACTCACCAGCGGTGCCATACGCATGCGCCCGATTGTCCTGACAGCGGCCACAACAGCGCTGGGCGCCTGGCCCATCACCCTGGATCCGATATTTTCCGGGTTGGCATGGGCCCTGATTTTCGGGCTTTTTGCCTCCACCCTGTTTACCCTTCTGGTGGTGCCGGTGGCCTATTACGCGGTTTACGGGACAAAGATGGAACAGGACCAGGCAAAGCCGCAATAAGCCGGGAATAAATCGTTGGCCGGAATTGCCACGGAGAAAGATGATGACGGATTTGATCGATCGGACTTATTTTGAGCAGCTGGCTGAACAGCGTCCGGAAGATGTCTGCAAAAGGGCGGTGTGCGCATATGATGACAGTGAAAAGTGCTACAGGGTAATGGTCTGGGGGGATGTCTACCAGATATGCCCGGGCCGGTATACGGTTTCCTGCATCCAGCAGAACCATGAGCCGCTTCATCCTTATTTTGAACTTTTTGCCATGCACTATCTGCTTTCGGCCAAAGCCCTGGAACCGGTGAATCAATGGATTTCCGAAAAAGACATTCCCGGCGGGACCACGTTTTTCCGGGGACCCCATGAAGTGCCCGCAGATTGGATCACAGCCCGGTTCGGGGATGATATCAGCGCATTTCAAGACACGTGCAAAGCTTACGGCGGCACTGCCCTTGATCTGGCCGATGCTGCGTTTTGTTTTCAGATCGCACCGCGGATCGTTGCAGCGGTGCTCTACTGGCAGGGAGATGAAGATTTCCCCGCAGAAGCTAAGCTGCTCTATGACCAGACCATTGCCGATCACCTGGCGCTGGATGTGATTTATGCCATGGCAGTGGGAATCTGCAAAAGGCTCGGAAAAGACAGCAATCCGGCTGTGTAAACAATCATAAAAAGGCAAAGAAGGTAACATGGCCTCAGAAGCACCCATTTTCGGTAAAATTTTAAGCGATTATCTTGCAGCAGTGGCCGCCCTGGATCTGACCGGCAAGCCGGAACTTCTGGGCGTGCGGGTGGCCGGCAATGCCATCGAAGTGCCCTTTTTCGGCAGAATCTACACCATTGCCCCGGACAAGATCGCCGATCCCCAGGGCAAAGCGCCGTCTCACGCGGTGAGCGTGATTTTGTGCAAATACCTGCTGCTTTGCCCGGAAGATCCGGGCACGGACAGCGATCTGGTGACATACAAGGATTTCAGGGATGCCGCCCCCTATGTGACAGGGTTTGCCAATACCGCAGAAAAACCCATATCCAAATCGTTTTCCGGGCAGATCAACGCCCTTGAAAACGCCTGCAAACACGTGGGCGGAGAAATCTCTGATCTGGGGGTTTCCTGTGATTTGTCCGTTGGGTTTCAGGCACTGCCGAAGATCCCTGTTTACATGCTTTACAATGATGCGGACGAGGATTTTCCGGCGGACTGCTCCCTGCTGTTTGAAAGACGGGCAGCGCAGTATCTGGACATGGAATGCCTTGCCATGATCGGGATGGTCCTGGCCCAATGGCTTGTGCAGGCCGAAGATCACCTGCCCATTCGGTCAAATATCCACTGAAGCCGGCCCGGCTTTTTTTCCAGGGCGCCTTCGGGGCAGATTTCCACACAGCAGTAGCAGCGGATGCAGGTGCCGTAATCGTATGCGGGAACGGCCTTTTTTCGCTGGGGCGGGCTGATGGCGCCGGCCGGGCAGATTTTTATGCATTCAAGACAGCCGGTGCACAGATCCGCCCTGGGTACGGGCCGCTCCACGCATAGGTTTTTAAAGGTGCGGGTGTTTAAGGGCCATCGAAATGCGTTGGCAAACAGCGAGTCCCCGGTTGCCGGCACAAAGTCGGAAACCTGGAGGTTTTCCGGGGGTTCGCCCGCCAGATCGATGTGTTTGGCCGATTTTGCGCCCCAGCCCCTTTCAAAGCCTTTGACAATGGTGGGGATATTGCTGAAGTCCAGGCCCGCCACCCGGGTTGCCGCCCAGTCCACGGCAATGCCGTCTGTGCCGGCTATCACCGTGTTTAACTGTCTGGGCCGGCCGCCACGGCCCGGGCCTTCGCCTTCCAGGGCGCAGACCGCATCCATGACGTGAATCAGGGGTTTGGGCGGATCAAAGCCAAAATTCATGGCCCCGTAAAGATCGAGCAGAAAATCGGCAAAATCCGAATGCCGGGGCAGGCGCAGGTGCATCTTGGATTTTTCCATGC
>JAGTVF010000272.1 GCA_018224315.1 Desulfobacterales bacterium
GATGGATTCGGGGATGTTGAAGGCCTTGAGGATTTCTTTGTCCCAGGACAGGGTTTGAAGGTCCATGAGCATGGTGCGGCTTGCGTTTGTCACATCTGATACATGCGATCCCCCTCCAGGGCCGCCGGTGAGCCACCAGATAATCCAGGATTCCACCGTGCCAAACAGGGCCTGCCCCTTTTCCGCGCCCTTGCGTGCGGGCTGGCAATTATCGAGTATCCAGCGCAGCTTGGGCCCGGCAAAATAGGTGGACAGCGGAAGTCCGGTTTTGTCCCTGAACCGGTTCTGCCCCCCGTTTTCGGCCAGACGGTTGCACATCTCGTCTGTGCGGGTGTCCTGCCAGACAATGGCGTTCATGTAGGGCTTTCCGGTGCGGCTGTCCCACACAAGGGTGGTTTCGCGCTGGTTGGTGATGCCCACCGCCTCGATGTCAGTTCCTTTCAGCCCGGTTTTGGCAAGGGCCCCGCGCATGACATCGCCGGTGTTTTCCCAGATTTCCACTGGATTGTGCTCCACCCAGCCCGGTTTGGGAAATATCTGCTCATGCTCCTTCTGGGCCGATCCCACGATCCGGCCCCGCCGGTCGAAAACAATAAAGCGGTTGCTGGTGGTACCCAGGTCCAACGCCCCGATGTAATCGCCCATGGCTGCATACCTCCTTAAAGACCCGGACCGGCTGCGGCCGGACCTGTTTTTGTTTATATGACCGTGATCTCTTCCGGATATTCGCCGAGTTGTTCCAGCCCGTTTTGGGTGACCACATGGGTGTTTTCAATTCCCACCACGCCTTTTTCCGGAAAAATGACCTTGGGCTCCAGGGCAATGATCATTCCGGGTTCAAGGGCCAGTTGCTGCCCCCGGGCCAGAAACGGAAATTCATCCAGCTCCAGACCGATGCCGTGGCCCACAAACCGGATCCGCTGATTTCCCGTGCCCATGAAATAATCACCCAGGGCCTTGTCTTCGGCCATGTTCAGGGCCAGTTCGTAAAGATCGCCGGCGGCTGTGCCCGGCACGGCGGCTTTTTTCACGGCTTCCTGGATATCGCGCATCACCTGGTGGGCGGCCATCAGGTCGCCGGGAAGCTCGCCAATGGAATAAATCCGGGCATGATCGGAATTGTAGCCCTCAAATGCAAAAACCATGTCCACGAGCACGGGCTCGTTTCTGCCCACAGGCCGCATGCTCGCTCCCTGGGCAATCGAGGCATTGACCCCGGCACCGCCCGTGGGA
The DNA here is from genome assembly GCA_018224315.1 of Desulfobacterales bacterium. Classification (GTDB taxonomy): domain Bacteria; phylum Desulfobacterota; class Desulfobacteria; order Desulfobacterales; family Desulfosalsimonadaceae; genus Desulfosalsimonas. The sequence continues at coordinate 1,234 of JAGTVF010000272.1, forward strand.
GAAGACAAATAGCTGGGTACTGCAGCCGCAGGCCCGGCCATGACGTGGCCGTAAAACAGTTCCGCCCCCCACAGCCGCATGCGCACAATGCCCTGGTGTCCCATTTTTCTGGCTTCGGCCTCGATTTTTCCGGCCAGTTCCACTTCCGGGATCCCTTCTTTGAGCAGCCCGGGCACACAGGCGGCCACACGGTCGGAAAACCGGGCGGCTGTGCGGATTTTTTCGATTTCATCGTCTGATTTCACCGCGCGGATCATCCGGATTGGGGTGCTGATATCCGTGATTTCCGTGTTTTCAAACAGCCGGACAAAATTGAAATACAGGTTGGCCGGCAAAACATCGAGTTCCATGCCCAGTCTTGCCGGCAGGCTGATGCCGTGCCGGCCCAGAATGTCGGGAATCTGTTTGGGGCTGGAAAAAGAAACAATCTGGTTGAGGGCTGATTCCGCCCTGGCGCGCTCAATATCTTTTCTGACCATGAGCACGGGCTCACCTTCGGCCGGAATAAAGAGATGGGCCTGCTGGATGGTTCCGCTGAAATAAAACAGATCCGCATTCTGCAGGATCAGGGCACCCTGGATGTCTTTTTCCTGCATATGCTGCTGAAGCTTTTGCACACGGGCGTTTAGTGCGTCTGACGGAGTGGATCGGCCGAAATCCATAGGCAACGCCTTTCTTTGTGTAAGGGGATTTGTAGGGCTTTTTGTTTATCCATGTCATTGCCAGTTCGGCCTGTCAAGGCGGTTTGCGTGTTTTTGGCACCAAAACAGTTGCACAGTCATAGATAACCTGTTAATATATAATTAAAAAAAACATGTCCTTTTCTTCAAAATCCCGTTTGGGCGGCATCCATGCGCGCAAGACCGACCTACGAGCAGCTCGAGATTCAGGTGCAGGAGTTAAGCCGGGAGGCAGAGCGCTGCCGGACTGCCGAGTCGGCATTTCAGCACCAAAAAGCTTATCTGGAAGCCCTGCATGAGACCTCCCTTGGACTCATTGCCAAGATCGACAAAGAAGAGCTTCTGGAAAACATCCTGGATCGGGCCTCGTCTCTGACCGGCACGGAACACGGCTTTGTTTATCTGCGGGAGCCGGGCACCCGATACATGCATATGCGGATGGGCAAGGGGTTTTTCAGGGGCCAGCTGGGCCGGCAGGTGGTTCGGGGCCAGGGCCTGGGCGGCCGGGTATGGGAAACCGAAACGGTTCTGCTCGTTGATGACTACCAGGTCTGGCCCGGCCGGATACCGGACAAGAAACTCGACCACCTGCGTTCCATTGTCGGTATTCCACTAAGGTCAGAAACGGAAGTGGCGGGAGTGATCGGCCTTGCCCATGTGGAAAAGGGCCGGTGTTTTACAAAAGAGGATGTGAGCGTGCTGGAGCGATTTGCCGCCCTGGCACTGATCGCGCTTCAAAAGGCCTGGCTGTATGCCGACGTGCACCGGGAACTGGCCGAGCGAAAGCGGGCCGAGGCGGTTTTGCGGGAAAGCGAAACCCGCTACCGCACCCTTTTGGAATCTTCTCCGGACCCCATTGTGGTCTATGACATGAAAGGGATTGCCACTTATGTCAATCCGGCTTTTGAAACCACCTTCGGCCTGTCGAGAAATGAACTGCTGGGCAAAAGGATTGATTTCGTGCCCGAGGAAAGCCGGGCGGAAACCCGGCAGGCCATTGAAAGGATGCTTTCCGGCCAGACCATCAATCTCTTCGAAACCCGGCGCCTGACCCGCGACGGCCGGGTGCTCGACGTTCAGATTTCCTCCACCCTTTATGCCGGCGCAGACGGCAGGCCGGCGGGCAATATCGTGATCCTGCGCGATATCAGTGCCCAAAAGCAGGCGGAAAGAAAGCTGCAGCAGTACCGCGACCAGCTCGAAAACCTGGTGGCAGAGCGCACGGCAGAACTCGAAGGCTCCAACAGGGCCCTTGAGCAGGAAATCGAGGAGCGCAAGCAGGCTGAACATTCCCTGCAGCAAAACCAGAAAGACCTGCGCGCCCAGTCTCATCACCTGGAAGAGGTCAATACCGCCCTGCGTGTTTTGCTGCGCCAGCACGAGCGTGATCAGCGGGGGCTGAGCGAAATGGTGAGGCGAAACGTGGCGGAATTGGTTCATCCTTATCTGGAAAAAATCATGAATACATGTCTGGATACCCGGCAGAAGACGCTTTTGCAAATCCTGGAGACAAATCTGGACAATATCGTATCCCCGTTTATCAAAAGACTGGCCGGCACAACCGGAAATTTTACGCCCATGGAGATCCGCGTGGCCGATCTGATCAAGGCGGGCAAAACCAATGACGAGATTGCAGAAGTGCTTTTGGTTTCCAAAAACACCATATTGTTTCACCGGCACAATATCAGAATCAAATTGGATATAAAAAACAAAAAGATAAATCTCCGCGCCCATTTGCTCTCCCTTGAAAAATAGGGGGTATAACCCGCTATTTTACTGCTATTCTCTCTTCTTGACTTTGTTTTCCCACAGGCCCAAGCTTAAAATCAGACAGTGCATCATTTCTCCCACTTTAACTTGCGGGAATTGTATGCCGAATTTAATCGTATCCGATGTAACCCTCACCTTTGGCGGCCTCCACGCCCTTTCCGCCGTGAGCCTGGAAATCCAGCCCGGCCTGATCACCTCTGTTATCGGGCCCAACGGTGCGGGCAAAACCAGTCTGCTCAACTGCATATCCGGGTTTTACCATCCCACCAGCGGCGAGATCCATTACAAGGACCGGTCCCTGACAAGGCTGTCGCCGCACCAGGTGTCAAAGCTCGGGATATCGCGCGCTTTTCAGAATCTTGAGCTGTTTAGCGGACTGTCCGTGCTCGACAACCTCATGCTGGCCCGCCACAAGGATCTTTCCTATAGTCTTTTGCATGCGCTTTTCTTCTTTGGAAAAGCCGCC
>JAGTVF010000273.1 GCA_018224315.1 Desulfobacterales bacterium
ATCTCCGGACCGGCCGCCCCCGGATACTGCACAGCCTGCTGCCGCCGCTGGAGGAACAAGCCCATATTCGGGAAGTCCATACCCAGCAGCTCACACATTCCGTATCAAAGCTGGCTGAAAAAATGGGGCTTTCCAGTGAACAATCCCGAAACCTGCAACTGCTAGCCCAATTCCATGACCTGGGCAAAGTGGGCATCTCCGACCGTATCCTGTTTAAATCCGAGGCCCTCACTGCAGAGGAATACCAGGAGATGCGCCGCCACTGTGAAATCGGCCACCGCATTGCCCTGTCGTCCCCGGATCTGGCCCCGATTGCTGACTTGATCTTAAAACACCATGAATGGTGGGACGGCCGGGGATATCCCCTCGGCTTAAAGGGCGAACAAATCCCCATTGAATGCCGGATTCTTGCAGTGGCCGAGGCCTATGACATTATGACCAACCAGCGACCCTACCAGGAGACCCGATCCGGGCAACAGGCACTGGAAGAACTCCGGCGGGCAGCCGGCACCCAGTTTGACCCTGCAGTGGTCGAGACATTTATAAATGGTATCAAACCTTGATTATTGCCGTGGGTTCATATAAGCAGAAAATATCTGATTTTTTCAGCCCTAAAGGCATTCATCAAGGTGACCCCGCAGAGAAAAGGAGGATCATATGAATCTTTTCGTGGATCGAATGATACGGGCAGCCAAGCTCGACATTCATCTCTATGAGGAAGTGGAAGCAGACAAAAACGCCATGGGTCAGGCGATAGGCGTTGTGGTGCTCTCCAGCCTGGCAGCCGGCATCGGCGCCATCAGCGTTCAGGGCGCCGGCGGAATTGTCATGGGCACCATTTTTGCCCTGGTCGGGTGGTTCCTCTGGGCGTTTTTAACCTATGTCATCGGCACAAAACTGCTGCCCGAACCCCAGACCCGGGCGGATTACGGGGAGCTGCTGCGCACCATCGGGTTTTCCAGTTCTCCGGGCCTGATCCGGGTACTGGGCATCATACCCGGCCTGCAGAGCATTGTCTTTCTGGCTGCCGGCATCTGGATGCTGGTTGCCATGGTCATTGCCGTGCGCCAGGCCCTGGATTATCAAAGCACATGGCGGGCCGTGGGCGTCTGCCTCATTGGCTGGCTGGTCCAGATCCTGCTGCTGGGGCTGCTGTTTGTGGCCATTGGCGGAGGCGCGCCGGATACCCAATAAACCCAGTAAAGCAAAAAGGGTCACCCATGCGCCAATTGAACTCGTTACAGCAGCCGGCAAGCCTTTCTTCAATCGCGTTTCTGTCCCGGGGCGGGGCAAGGTAGTAGCCCTGCCCGAAGGGGCAGCTCATGCCCTGGCGCTTTTCCAGTTGGTCGATATCCTCGATGCCTTCGGCCATGGCCTGGATATCGGCCGCCAGAGATGTATTTCCAGGACCAGGCAGCGCTTGATCTCCCGGTCCCGAATCTGGTGGGCGTAGACCACCTGGTTTCGGCCCTGGCGCTTGGCCTCATACATGCTCATGTCCGCCAGCCGGATGGCATCGGCATGACCGGTCTGGTTTTCGCTGCTGATGAAAACACCCGTGCTGCGGTTATGTGGTTATTTCTTGCGGTTTTTCGGGTTCAGCCGAAAATATGGATGCCTGCCCGGAGCAGCTGTACTCGGGCAGAATGGCTTTGAAGTATTGACGGATGGCGGTCTGGTTTCTCTGTCTGGCCGCCTGCTTTAACATGGCAAAGTGAGAATTTAAGATTTCCACATCCACACTGGCGCAGTTTAAGACCATGATTTTGGCGTGATCGGTTGCCACAACGTTTTCATGATCGGTCATCAGCTCTTCGTAGAGCTTTTCCCCGGGCCTTAAGCCCACATATTCAATTTTGATGTCCACATCCGGTTCAAATCCGGAAAAACGAATCAAATCCTTTGCCATTTCCGCAATTTTGACCGGAGCCCCCATTTCCAGGATAAAGATCTCACCGCCCCTGCCCATGGCCCCGGCCTGGAGGATCAACTGGCAGGCCTCGGGGATAAGCATGAAATAGCGCACCACCTCCGGATGGGTCACCGTGACCGGCCCGCCGTTTTTGATCTGCTGTTTAAACAAGGGAATCACACTGCCGGCACTGCCGATCACGTTGCCGAACCGGACCGTGACAAAGCGGGTGGCCGAGTTTCCGGCCATGCTTTTGTGCTTCACGATCATCTCGGAGACCCGCTTGCTGGCCCCCATGATATTGGCCGGGTTGACGGCCTTGTCCGTGGAGACGAAAACAAATTTTTCGCATCCATAGCGGTCTGCCACATCCACAAGATTTTCCGTGCCCATGATATTGTTTTCCACCGCCTTCCACGGATGGGCCTCGAGCATGGGCACATGCTTGTAGGCAGCGGCGTGAAAAACAATCTCCGGGCCAAACCGGTCAAATACGCTTTCTATCTCTTTGATGTGCTGGACATCGCCAAGATGGGCAATCACGGAAACATTGGGATAATTGCGCCGCAATTCCAGATCGATTTCATACAAGGGGCTTTCCGCCCATTCAAACAAAATGATTTTTGATGGGGCAAACCGACAGATCTGCCGGCACAGTCCCCTGCCGATGGACCCGCCCGCACCGGAGACAAAAACAGTCTTGCCCTTTAAAAACGCCCCGATTTTTTCCTGGTCCAGTTCCACGGGCTTTCTGCCCAGCAGATCCCGGAACTCCACGTCCCGGATGGCATTGACCGTAACCCGCCCGTCGATGAGCTCGCCCATGCCCGGCACAGTCTTGAACTTGATATTGCAGTACTTGCACAGCTCGACAATGGAGCGGATTCTTGCTGCATCTGCCGAGGGAATGGCAATGACCACATCAGACACCCCCAGCCGGTCAACAACCCGGGCAAGCCGGGAAATCTTGTCCAAAACGGGCACTCCGTGAATTTTTCGGCCCTTTTTGGCCCGATCATCATCGAGAAAACCCACCACCTCGTATCGAATCGAGGCATTGTCCTTGATTTCGCGCAGAATTTTTTCTCCGCAGTCGCCCGCACCAATGATGAGAATTCTGTTGGGCGGACCCTTTTTTTCTCTCAAGACCCTGACCAGATTTTGAAAAAGCGCCTTTGTCCCGGCCCGGCGGGCGGACTGTTCAAAAAGCACTCTGGCACTCACGCGGACTCCGGCAATGGCGATCACCGTAAAACAGTAATCGATTAAAAACACCGACCTTGAAAAGCCTTCAAATCGGTATCGTGCCAGCACGAACAGAACCAGCACAACAGATGCGGCTGTTGCCGCCTTGATCACGTTGAAAAGATCATTTAAACTGGTATATCGCCACATGCCGCTGTAAAGATCAAAAAAATAGAACGCGGCAAGCTTGATGAGTACCACATAGGGCAGAAGAGTGAAAAACGGCACAAATTCCCGGCTTGAAACACTGAAGTCAAAACGCACAAGGTAGGCGCCATAATGGGCGGCAAGGATCAATAAAATATCAAGGCAGAGAATGATAAAAAGGTTTTTGGAAAATCGGATTTTCAATTGGGCGATCCACTTGGCGGATTTGTTTTGAAATGGGCGCAGGGCCCGGTTCATCAAGCAGGATAAATACCACAACCACAGGGTTAAAGCAAGACCGGCATGCCGGGATCAAACCGGCTCCACCATGTCTGAATCCAGCTCCACTGATACAGACTGCATGATGCTGGAAACCGAAAGCACCAGGCGGAAATGCTTGTCTCTGCGGATGACCACACCCTCAACATCCTTTAACGGACCTTTGGTGACGCGCACCCGCCTGCCCGGTTGCAGAAAATCCGCCGGAAGAACCGGAAGCCCCGAGCAAAGGGCCTGGTGGATTCCGCGGAGCTCCTGCACCAGGGTAACCGGGTCTGAAACATCAATGACCCGGGCGATCTGATTGGAGCGCAGGGCCGTGTACCGGCCGGAATCATCGGCTTTAAAAAAAAGATATCCGGGAAACAGGGGCAGCAGGCTGTAGCGCACCCGCTTGGCCGCAGGCTGCCTGCGCTGAACCATGGGAAGGAAATAGCCGATGCCGTGATCGGCCAGGTAGCCGGCCAGGGCTTTTTCCCGGCGGCTTTTAACATGGGCGATCCGCCAGCAAAGCCTGCCTTTCTGAGACGACGGATCACCGTCAAGCAGATTTTCCGGAAACAGAGGGCTCGGGTTTTTCTCCGGAGACAGGGTCATGCGGCCAGCCTTTCTTTCTGCAATGATTCAATCCGCCGTCAATCCGGCCGGCAGACCTGCAGAAAATAGCCGATTTGCCGCAAAGACGTCAACAAAAAAGGCAGGGCAACAGCCGCAGCCGGGATGGACAGCCACTTTGTATCTGGTTTGTATCTGGTTTTTACCTGCGGCGCCGGTTTTTCCGTCCCTTGGTTTTCTGATTGGACTGGCTGATCTTAATGGATCGGCCCTTGATCTGGATGCCGTTTAACGCCTTGATGGCGCGGTCGGCCTCGGAGTTGTCCGGCATGTCCACAAAGCCAAAGCCCTTGGACTGGCCTGAAAAGCGGTCTTTGACAATATTGACGCTTTCAATGGTGCCGAATTCGGCAAAAGCGCCTTTTAGATCTTCTTCTGTCACATTATAGGCAAGGTTGCCGATGTACATGTTCATATAAGGATTCTCCTCTGCTTGGGTGGCATTGATGGCAATGGCGCTGTTTCCGTTAATCCGCCACACAATCAGCGGAAAAAGCGTCGGACCGGGCCCGGCCCTTGAAGGGAAAGCAAACAGCAAAGGCGGGCCCAAAGAAAAAAATTCAAAGAAACCCGCCGCAAACATGCTTTTTACCACAACAGGCAATATATGACACGAAACCGGTTATGTGTCAATGTCTAAAACCGCAGTGTCTAAAAACCGCGGCCGGCCCGCACTAACGTTTTTTCCGATTTATTCGCCAACATATTTGTTTAACATGTCTTTATACAACAGGACCGATTCCGGGACTTCCCGGAGCACATCAATGCGGTCCACGGTTTCCTCATACAGATTCCAGGTGGCCGTGTGGTCCGTCTGGAGTGCGGCCCCTTCCAGGGACAGGCCTGCAAACGCCCCCCGGCTACGGCTGTAGGAATAAATTTCGGATTTCAAAGTCACATCCGTTGCCGCACCGGCCTGCCGGCCCACGGGCCCGGCGGCCACGGAAGCATCGGCGCCCACGGTAAACCGCCCGTTTTTGATCTGATCAATGGCCTTGCGGCTTTTAAACACCAGAACCAAATCCGTGGACTGGGCCCCGATCTGCCAGCCAATGCTTCCTCCGTAAAGCTTGATGAAAAAGGGATTATTCCAGTTGCCCGCATCATCGCGCACCGCAACCACACCGCTGCCGTAGCGGCCGCCGATGATAAAACCCAGCTTGTAGACGCTGGGGATTACGGCAATGGCCTCGGCCTCGCCCAGAAGGGCCGGCGGGATCCTGTTTTCCGGAATGGCACGAAGATCTTCAAGGACCTCAATGCTGTTTTGAATAATTTTTACTTCCCGGCTGTTGTCTGCCGCAGCCGGGTTTCCGGCGATCAGCACACACACAGCCGCAGCCGCCATAATCCAGCCTGCATATCCCGTCAACACCTGTTTCATCTGACTTCTCCCTTATTTCTACCTGAATTGAGCTTTAATAAAATGGCGGCAACGGCTGCCGAGCCTTAGAAAAAATTTCGCAAAAGCCATTCAAACAAATCTTCTCCGGCGGGTTGAAAAGTGCGGTACACTTGGCTTTTTCGATGCACCCTGTAAAATTTTCCTTTTATGGGATAAATCGAAAATTTATAAAAAATATAAACAATCCAAACCGGTTCGTCAATTTTTATGCAGCAAGCATTTCCTGGTCCACGTCCGCCATCATTTCCTCGAAATGCGGAATCTCCCGGCGCCTGAGCAAGGTTGGGATCTTTTCCGTATCAATGACATGGGGGTGGCCATGATGGGTTTTTAACATTTTAACAATATCGAGGCGGTCGGAAAGCCCCTTTTCAGACCGGGGATCCTTGGCGTAGCGGTGCAGCTTCATGGCAATGATGTACTCAGGCTTTAAAATACTGATACCCCTGCCCCCAAAACTGAGGATATTGGTGGATTGCTCCCGGTTTTCAAGAATCCAGCGCATGAGTTTGCCTGAAACCGGCCGGCTTTCAGCAGACAGGAAATCCACGTAAAGCCGTGTTTTTCGGTGCCGGAGACTGTGACCGGCCGAATCGGAGGTTTCAAAGCACTGATCCAGCACGGCGGATTTTTCCAAAGCAATGTCATCTTCCAAAAACGCCTCAAAATCGGCTTCTTCCAACAGCACGTCCACATCAAATGTCACCCGGGGCTGCACCGGCGGCTGAATGTACTTGGATGCAGCCAGGGCTCCCACCAGGATGGCGGTATCATAGACCCGGGAGACGTCCAGGATCACCCGGTCAAAATTGTTGACATCCGGATCATCGGCAAAAAAATCCAAAAAATGTTCAGCCACGACAAAACACTGGGTTTCATCGCAGGAGGTAATCTGCTGGAGCATAGCTTGGGCTGTCCTTTCTTTAGTTTGCACAAATACGGACATACCATATCCATAAATCCCCTTGCGTGCAAGAACATCATTGACATTGCCCCTTTTGCATCGCATATGAAGTATGGTATAAACAAAACCGATCGAACCGGAGTGTTTGAAACACCGGAAATCAAACCATATCTAATGCTTACAGGACGTGTTGATCCATGCGCCTTAAAAGCGAAACCGTCAATGATCTGCTGGTGGTCAAAGTGCTGGACAGCGCAGTGGACGCCGGCAATGCCCTTGAGCTCAAGGCAGAGCTGCTGCCCCTGGTGGAAAAACACCGGAAAGTGGCCCTGGACATGGGCAAGGTAAAATTCATGGACAGCTCCGGGGTGGGGGCAATGCTTTCCTGCCTTCGGGCCATTCATCACAACAGCGGCGAACTGAGGCTTTTCTCGGTGAAGCCCAACCTGTATCAATTGTTTAAACTGGTGCGTCTTGACACACTGGTTGGAATCCATGAAAACCGGAAAATCGCCCTCGAAGCCTTTGATCGCAGCTCCCATGCCAACACCTGATCCGAAAACCAGCTCGGAAACATTCAAAAAGGCCGATTCAGGCCAACCCATCCTGCTTTTTTTTCCCTTTGAAAACCTGCCTGAAAACGCCAATGATCTACTCGGTTCATTATCCCAAATCTCGGGCATCCAGGCCGGGGACCTGCGCTACAGGCTTGCAGGCCGGGGCCTTACCCGGCTGAGTCCGGACCCGGCGCCGGAAAAAATCAGCCACTGCCTCCGGCAAATCCAGGACATGGGCCTTGCAGCGGTCCAGGTGCCGGAGACGGCCGTGACGCGCCGATTGCGGCTGCCCACGGCCAGAAAGGTCAGCATCGCCGATTCCGCTGTTGTGTTTTTTGACCGGCAGGACAATGCAGTGCTCACAATTGACAAAAAGACCGATCTTCTCGTGATTGCTGCCGATCTTTCCGGAAAAGCCGTGGAAAAGCCTGTTTTGAGTCCCTTCATGGAGGCCCGGTCAGCCGGCAGAGATTTTGACCAGGCATTGAAACGCATATCAGCGGCCGCGCCCGCAGCCGTGATCTGCAAAATCAACCAGGATCCCCCTGCAGGGGTGTTTGTGGATCACACAAGGTTTTCCTACCCCAGTATGCAAAACCATATGGACCTCAGCGCTGCCGTCAATTTTCGCAACCTGATGGCCATTGTCACAAAACGCGCCGGATCAGCAGTCACGGATCATTTCTTTGGCGCCGCCCGCCTGCTCGGGGCCGTGCCCGATTATCAAAGCGGTCAAAAAGAAATCCAGGCCGCCTTAAACCGCTATACCCGCTACATGGTGGCCGCAGCCCGGGCCGGCATTTTCCGCCAGACCGAAAAACCCGCTGATGATGCCGGATTTGCCGCCATTCCGGGGCTCACAGGGTCTGGCCAGACGGCACAACCATCCGAAAATCAGCAGGCTTCTTCGTTTTCCCGCGATTCGTCTACACCCCGGGAGTCAAAACCCAAACCGCCGCCGGAGCCCGATTCTTCCGGTATCAAGGGCTATTTCGCAAACGCGCCCCACGAGTTTATCATGGGCGGGGTTTTTGTGGTGATGGCGGTTTTATGGTGTTTTTTCAACCTTCAGCGCTTTGACCACCCGGTTTTCTGGAACACTTTTGCCGGCATCGGTCTGGTCACCGCCGGCCTGGGGCTTTTCTCCTATTCTCTGGTGATGCTGCACTACAAACGAATGATTGAAAACACCCCCACTTCCCGGGTTCGCTCGGTGGCCATGGGCACGGCCGAGCTTGAGGGCCGGGCCCGCCGGTATTATGATCTGCGCTCACCCCACAGCAAAACCAAATGCGTGTATTACTGGTGCACGTATCTGCGCCGGGTGCGCACATCAAAGGGCAACAAGTGGCGGGTGGAAAAAATTGCCCGCTCAGGGGCCCTGCCCTTTTACCTGGAAGATGATACCGGCCGGATTCTGGTGCGACCCAGGGGCGCGCTCATGCTTGCAGACAAAAGCCGCCAGGAGTTTTGGGGCGGACAGGGAATGTGGCTGGCCCCGGATCTCCGGGACAGGGGCACAAAAATCATCGAAACCCTGATTGCAGAAGGCGCCCGGATCTACGTGCTGGGCGCGGCCGGAACCGAACGCACCGGCCCGGCTTTCAGGCAGCGGCTCATCGCCCGTCTTCGGGAACTCAAATCTGATCCCGACGCCCTTGGACAATACGACACCAACAACGACGGCCGGATTGACGAACACGAATGGGAGGCCGCCCGCACGGACATGGAAACCCGGCTTCATGCCGAATCTTTGGCCGGCGGCACAGGACCCGGCGAGCGGCCGGTGATCAAAAAACACAAACTGGCCATGATGCCGTTTATCATCGCAGACTCTGAATCGGCCATCGTCCGAAAACTGGCCCTGCGCACCTGGCTTCTGCTGCCGGGCGGTCTTGCGGTTGCCGGTTTCGGTCTGCAGCTGCTGCTCCGTCTTTACAGCGGATGAAACACCCTGAACCCTGAACTTTAAACGTTGAACATTGAACTCCGAACCCTGAACCGCAAAAGGAACCCATGCCATGACCACCATTATTCTGCTCATTTTTTTAGGGGTGATTGTCGCCCTGGTCGTTTACCTGGTTGTTATCTTCAACGGCCTTGTGCGGCTGAAGCATAACATTGACCGGGCATGGAGCAACATTGACGTTTTGCTCAAACAGCGCTACGATGAGCTGCCCAAGCTCGTTCGGGTCTGCGAGGGTTATATGCAGCACGAACGGGCGGTGCTGGAAAACGTTACCCGGGCCCGGGCGCAGTTGGACAATGCCGGCAGCGGCGGGGAGGTAATCGAAGCCAACAATGCCATTTCCCAGGCACTGCGCTCGCTTTTTGCCGTTGTGGAAAACTATCCGGACCTCAAGGCGGACCAGGCTTTCCGGCAGCTCCAGAGCCGGATTTCCCAGCTCGAAGACCAGATTGCCGACCGCCGGGAACTTTACAACGACAGCGTGAATCTGTTTAATATCCGGATCGAGCAGTTTCCGGACGTGTTTGTGGCCAACATGATGAAGCTTGCGCCCAGGCAGCTCTGGCAAATCGAGCCCGATCACCGCAGGGATGTGAACATCAGTTTTAACATGGCATAAACAAGGAGTTTTTTTTAATGGATGACTACAAGAAAAACCGAATTGCCACCCGCGCGGTTCATTCCGGCGAGGTCCGGTTCAACGAATACGGGTCTGTGACCACACCCATAGTGCAGACCTCAACGTTTATCTTCAGAAACGTGGAAGAAATCCGGAAACTTGCAGACGGCGATATGGAACGCTTTGAATACGGCCGGTACGGACATCCCACCCAGCTTGCGGCCGAACGCAAGCTGGCAGCGCTCGAGGAGGCCGAGGATGCAATTCTTTTCTCCTCAGGCATGAGCGCGATCACCACGGCCCTGTTTAGCCTGCTCAAGGCCGGCGACCACATGATTATCACCGATGATGCCTACAAGCGGACCCTGGATTTCTGCAAGTCCTATCTGGGCAACTATGACATCGACTGCACGGTGGTGAAAATGTGCGACTACGAGGCCATGGAAAAGGCCATCAAGCCCAACACCAAGGTGTTTTTTTCCGAATCGCCCACCAATCCGTATTTAAATATCATGGACCTGGAACGGCTCATGGAGATTTTCGGCAAAAAGGACATCATCGTGATCTCGGATTCCACCTTTGCCACCCCTTTTAACCAGAAACCCCTGGAATACGGTGTACACCTGGTGATCCACAGCGCCACCAAGTACCTGGCCGGCCACAACGACCTGCTCTCCGGGGTTTTGCTCGGCAAAAAGGAACTCACCGGTCCCATCCGGGAATTTCTCAAAATCACCGGCGGGGTGATCGACCCCAACTCATCGTATCTGCTGATCCGCGGGCTCAAAACCTTCCCTTTGCGAATGGAGCGGTTAAACAGCAACGCCCAGGTGGTGGCCGAACACCTGGAGGCCAACGCCAGGATCAACCGGGTCTATTACCCGGGGCTTTCCAGCCATCCCCATCATGACGTGGCAAAGCGCCAGATGAAAGGCTTTGGTGCAGTGGTCACCTTTGAGGTCAAAGACGATGCCGAATACGTGCTCAATTTCTTAAGCCGACTGAAAATCTTAAGCATCGGCCCGAGCCTGGGCGGGGTGGAATCGCTGATCACGCACCCGGCCACCATCAGCTATTATATGCACACACCGGAAGAACGAATGGAGTTGGGCATCAAGGACGGGCTTATCCGCCTGGCCGTGGGCATAGAAGACCCCGAGGACATTGTCGAAGATATTGACCAGGCACTGGCCGGGGCGAAATAATTTTTCTTCGGATTTTAAGAAACCTTGACAGGACAAAAACCGCGTGCTAATGATGTTTCGTGTTTTTATCGGGGCGTAGCGCAGCCTGGAAGCGCACTTGCATGGGGTGCAAGGAGTCGCAGGTTCAAATCCTGCCGCCCCGACCAATAAAATCAAAGGGTTATGGTTCGTCCATAGCCCTTTTTTTTGTGCCCTATCCCTTTTTTTGTGCCCTTTTTCGCTTGGGGGAAAATATGCTTATCCAAACATCTCCTGGAGCTTGTCCCGGCTGATGCGCAGATAATCCCGGTCTTTGGCAAAGACCTCAAGGGTGATGGTTTCGTTGTATCCGATCTGCTTTAATGCCTTTACCACCTCGGGAAAATCAATGGTCCCGGCCCCGATGGGAAGATGGTCATCATCGCGGCCCCGGTTGTCGCTGGCATGGACATGGCCGATGCGGCCGGCAAAACGTTTGATGAAAGCCAGGATGCGCTCGGTGCCGCCCTGGATGTGGGCATGGCCCGTATCCAGGGTCAGCTGTGCATTGGCAAATTCATCGAGCACCGCGTCAAAATCTTCCGGCCGCACCAGGGAATGGGAGCGGGGAAACAGGTTTTCCACGCACACGGTCAGGTGCAGTTTTTCCGCCTCGGCAAGCAGCCGGCGCATGGCCTCCATGGCGCGTTTTCGGGCCAGATCCGGCATCATGGGGCCCAGGCCCTGAATAAAGCTCGGGTGCAGCACCGCCTTGATGGCTCCAAGTTCGGCGGCCATGTGCATGGAATCCAGGGTTTCCCGGATGGACACTTCCCGGATCGCATCGGTGAGATCCGCAGTGGACACAAAGGTGGGCAAATGACAGGCCAGTTCCATTCCAAACCTGCCCAAAGCCCGACAAAGATCATCTTTTTGCGCCCTTATGACCGAATGGTGCGCATGGGGCGCATCCATTGTCACTTCCATGTAATCAAATCCGAGTTTGCCAAGAATTTCAACTTCCTGCAACAGCGGATGGACGGGAGAATTCATGACACCATAGCGCATTGACTTCCGCCTCCTGTCAGACTGTTTTCAAACTCCATTCAAAACCAATCAAACATAGGTTCGCAGCTTGAGTTCAATGGGGTGAGGATTTAAGTAGGTCTGCTGATTGAGATACTTTTGATCATATTTGCGGATATAGTGATTTAAAAGGGTCATGGGAACCAGCAGGGGGAGATATCCCGCCTTAAACCGATCAAAGGTTTCCAGCAGTTCCTGCTTTTCATCGGCAGACAGCTGGTTTTTAAAATATCCCATGATGTGATGCAGCACGTTGATGTGCTTTTTAATCGTGGTTTTCAGTCGCATGGCGGCAATCAGCTGCGCCTCATATTCCCGGCGGAATGCATCCCGATCCATTTTTGCGGCTCCGGCCACTAGTTTTCCCATGGTGCGCGCATATTCAGGGCTGTGGGCCATCAAAAGCAGCTTGTTTCTGGAATGAAAACCCACCACAACCCCGGTGCCGGGATTTTTGAAAAGCGTATCCCGCCATCGTTTCAAGGTAAAAATCTGCTCGATAAAATTTTCCCGAAGCTTTGGATCATGAAGCCGGCCCTCTTCTTCCACCGGAATCAGAGGGAAATGATCCACAAATTCCCGGGCAAACAGGCCCACGCCTTTTTTTTCCGGCATGCCCTTTTCATTGTAAACCTTTACCCGCATCAAGCCGCTGCTTGGAGAATCCTTTTTAAAGATATAGCCGCACAAAGCCTCTTTTTCCAGTTCTTTTACCCGTTTTTGCGCCCACTGGCGCATCTGGTCGGTATGGTCTGTTCGGGATTTGGTCTTTACCAGCCTGGGGGCATCCACATCTCCCACCAGCTGCATGGTCTCCCTTGGCACCCCAAACCCCGCCTCAACCTCCGGACATACGGGCACATACGCCACATATTGGCCCAGGGTGTCGCGAAGAAAGTGATCGAGTTTATGCCCGCCGTTGTAACGCACGTTCTCCCCCAGCAGACAGGCACTGACACCCAGCTTGATGCGATCTTCCATTTGAAATCCTTCCCCCACAGAAAACCCCTTTGTCAGAAAGACCCTGCAATGAATCGTTCAATTCAGGTGAAAGGCAAAAAATGAAAACCGGTTAAATCCATGCCGTGCTGTCGGGCACAGTTACCTGCAGCTTATCGGCAATTTCTTCCAGGGTCTTTGAAAGTCTTGCCATGTTTTCCTCAAGCCTTTTTTTATTTGGGGCCCAATCCGCAGGACATTGATTCTTTAGCTCCTCCAGGCCTTCTTCAATACTGTCGACCAGAGATTTTAATTGTTTTGCACTCTCTGCATGCGTTGCATCCGAAACCTCTTCCGCCTTTACGATAACATCGTATAAGCCGGCCTTTAAACCGATCAGCCGCTTATAGGAATTGTCGCAATAATCCTTTACATCCGTCATGGGTCTGTCTCCTTTTCTGCAATTAAAATTTGTATGGTGAAAGATAAGCACTGCTCATGCACATGCCAGCAAATCCTTCCGCTGATGGAAACCGGCCGGAGCTACACCAGCAGCGCGATCAGAAACCGGCACGAAAAAACCGGGTGAGGTAAAACACGTAAAATCCGGCAAAAAGGCCCTGGGCGGTTCCCCAGGCAATATCGGCCACGGTAATCAATACCGGGTAGCCCTTAACAAATGACAGATTGGTCAGATCATAGGTGCAGTAAAGGGCAAACCCGGCAAATGCGCCGGTGCAAACGGCTGCAGCAAGGCGGTTTTCCACCATGATGGCAAGAGAGACAAACACCGCAAGAGCCAGGGCAATGATTGCCTGGGCCAGGATTCCCACCGGGAGATTAAAGACGATACGTCCGTTTTCAACTGATGCCAGATAACTCATCTGCCTGAAATAAAGGTGCCGGGCGATAACAGCCAGCCACAGCATATCGGCCACGATAAAAATCACAATGGCGATGCCGGCGACCTTGAAAAAC
>JAGTVF010000274.1 GCA_018224315.1 Desulfobacterales bacterium
AATGGCAAATGCGGTTTGGGCTTCGGTGAGGCTCTGCACTTCCGCAATTACCTTTGCCCCCCGGGCAATAAGGTTTTCCAGGGGAATAACGGTCCAGTCCGTGCACGTGAGAATCACCTGATGATCCCGGGCCAGTTGGGCGATTTCTTCTTCGTCTTCTCCGCTGCAGACCGTATAATAGACCACATCCTTTCCAATCTGCAAATCCCCGTCTTTGGAAATGGTTAAAATCCGGCCCAGGGACCGGGTTTGGTCTGCATATCCTTCAGGGATGACAACCCCGTCAGCCCCCCCTTCAAGGGCGGTGGTGACAAGGTCCTTGTCCCAGGGATCCACTTTGACCCAGATGGTTTTTTTCATGGCTTGCAACGCCCTTCTTTTTAAAATGGTTTCTATGCCTTGCCCAGTACGCCCAGGGCCTCTTCCACGGTGCCGTCATGAAAGATGATGGTTGCCATGGCCTGGATCAGCTTTGCGGGTGTTTTGTGCTGAAACACGTTTCTGCCAATGGACACCCCGGCGCCGCCGGCCGCCACAGAGCTTTTCACCATTTCCAGGATATCGCGGTCAGAATCCATTTTCGCGCCCCCGGCAATGATCACCGGCACAGTGGAACCGTCCACCACTTCACGAAAAGACTCTGTGGATCCGGTGTAAGAGACCTTGACAATGTCTGCGCCCATTTCACATCCCACCCGGGCGGCATGTTTGACCACGGATAAATCGTATTCATCCCGGATCTTCTCGCCCCGGGGGTAAACCATGGCCAGAAGCGGCAGGCCCCATGTGCGGGCTTCTGCGGCCACCCGGCCAAAATCGTTTAGCATTTCCTTTTCCTGGTGATCGCCGATGTTGACATGAATGGACACGGCATCCGCGCCCAGCTTGATGGCCTCTTCCACGCTGCAGACCAGGGTCTTGGAATGGGGAAACGGAGACAGGCTCGTGGAGGCGGACAAGTGCACGATCAGGCCGATGTCTGAGCCCCCGCGGCGGTGGCCTGCACCCACAAGCCCCTTGTGCTCCACAATGGCGTTGGCCCCGGCCTCGGCCACGGTGGCCACAGCGCTTTTGATGTCCTTGATCCCGTCAATGGGCCCCACCGATACCCCGTGGTCCATGGGTACGATAATGGTGCGGCCCGAGTTTCGGTCCATGATGCGTTCCATGCGGATTTGCTTGCCGATAATGGTCATGACTGCGTCCTCCTGTAAAAAAATGATGAATTTTTCTCCGGCCGGCAGATGCGCCGGAAAACAAAAAAAGGCCGTGAAAAGATTTTTCTCTCCACGGCCTTTTTAAACAAAAAAAGCCGCGGGCAGTTTCGGGTCTGCCCGCGGCTTTTAAACGATTTTTTGAATCAAACTCGCATCAGCGCGCTACCGGCAGACCCGTGGCGTAAAAATAATAAAAATAGCCGTAATAAAACCAGGTGCCGCCGGTGTATGTGTCTGCCATGTGCATTGCTTTCTATGGTTTCAATTCATAAAAATACTGCGCTTGCGGGAAAACAATTTTTCTGATTCAGATCCTTTTGTCAAGTCTTTTTTTGATGGTGTCGTAAAATGCTTTCATTTCATTTTATTTTTTTGAACCTTGAACCTTCTCATTAGACCTTGTATTTACCGAAATCTTCGGGCGACAAATTCTCAAGGTATTCGGCCCATTTCTGTCCCTGGTCGCTGTTGTCAGCCACCTCGTATTCGCCGTTTTTGACCTTGAGCTGTCGGACCACCGTGTCATCCACATAAATGTGGGCCTTTAAGCGCAGGGCCAGGGCAATGGCGTCGCTGGGCCGGGCGTCCACCACAAATTCGCCGTCTTTGGAATTGCACAGGATCTTGGCGTAAAAGGTGTTTTCCCGCAAATCGCTGACCTCGATGCGGGGTACGCTGACACCGGCCTGCTCGATGAAGTTGCGAAACAGGTCATGGGTCATGGGCCGGTCAAATTCGATGTTCTGCAGCACAGAGGCGATGGCTGCGGCCTCCATCAATCCAATCCAGATGGGTACGGAGAACTCTTCGTCCTTTGAGTTCAATATCAGTATGGGCGCGTTGGAAGACGGGTCAACGGCCAGTCCCGCCACTGTCATTTCATGCAGCATGGGTTTTTCCTCCCTTGGTTATGGTATCCACCGCCGGCGCCTCAGGAGCCGGCATGGACCCTTTCAATGAATTGGCGCACGCCCTTTCAATGACAACATTAACTATACTTCCCACCAGGTTTTCCGGGCTGCCGTGGTGCGGGTCAACGGTAAAATTCACAATCCGGTTTTCAGATGTTCGGCCCGACATTTCAATTTCATGGTCCGGGCCTTGTAAATCCATCTGCCGGCTTCGCTTGCTGAAACCCTCCACCAGCACACTGGCGGTCTGCCCGGCAAGGCCGGCATAGATGCTGCGGGTGATCTGCGCCTGGCAGTCCAGCAGCCGCCGCAGGCGCAGGTGTTTTTGTTCATCATCAATCTTGGGGGAAAACCGCCTGGCCGGGGCCAGGGGCCGGTCCGAGTATTCAAAGGCAAACAACGTGTCAAATTCAACTTCTTTGAGCAGGTCCAGGGTCATTTCAAAATCATCCGGCGTCTCGCCGGGAAAGCCAACGATAAAATCGCTTGTCACCGCGATATCCGGACGCACCGAGCGAAGTGTTTCCACGCGCTCCAGATACATTTCCCGGGTGTATTTGCGGTTCATGCGTTTTAACACCGGATTGGCCCCTGACTGTACAGGAAGATGGATATGGTTGCACAGCTTGTCAAGCCGGGAAAATGCAGTCACCAGTTCGTCAGACAGATCTTTGGGATGGGAGGTCACAAACCGGATGCGCGCCAGGCCGTTGATCTGGCTGACCCGGTCGAGCAGTTCGGCAAATGTGCACAGCCCCTCTTTTTTGCCGTAGGAATTGACATTCTGGCCCAGCAGGGTGATTTCCCGGGCGCCGGCATCCACGCAGGCGCGCACCTCGGCGATGATGTCTTCGGGCCTGCGGCTGGTTTCCC
>JAGTVF010000275.1 GCA_018224315.1 Desulfobacterales bacterium
AAATGAACGAAAACGTCGGGACCGTCTTCTCTTTCGATAAAACCAAAACCTTTTTGTTCATTAAACCATTTTACTGTTCCTTGTTCCATGTTGCTGTCTCCTCCTTTGATCACGTACAATATTTTTGGCCCTTTTTTAAAGGCCACAGTTTTGACGGTAACAAGACAAAAACTGAAAAACAACCTTTTTTCTTTTGGCACGGAACAGGAAAAAAGCAAATAATCCCCGATCTCCAACCCAAAGGCCGGATTTCACGGTAATGGCGAAGGGTTTTGGAAAACCACCAGCCGCTGTTGGCCGGGGTCAAAAAATTTTGCGTACGGATTCCGGCATCAAATAGCGGGTTGACACCTCAAGGTGTATTGGTTATATGATGTTATTTCAAGTCTTTGCTCACATTCAAAACAAAAGAGGTGATCATGTCCAAAAGTCTTGCGGTTGTTTGCGACTCAACGGCTGATTTCCCGCCCGGCATGGCAGCGCAGCTGGGCCTGCACATTCTGCCTGTTCACATTATCGTGGAAAAAAAAGACCACCTGCATGGGCAAACCATTACCAACAAAGAAGTGGTGAAAAATCTGAAGAAAAAAAAGCAAGTATACACCACCCCGTTTTATCCTTATGAATGCACAAAACTTTTTGACTCACTGCTCCAGCACCATGACGAAGTCGTCTCCCTTCACCTGTCCAAAGAAATCTCGGGAAATTATAAAAGTGCCTGCGCGGCACGCAAGTTCATGGGGAAAACGGATTCCCAGCGGGTTCATATCCTGGATCTCGGCAGTGTCAGCATCAGTCTGAGCCTTTTGGTAAAAAAAGCGGTTGCACTCCTCAATGAGGGCATACCTCCGGAAAATCTGCAAAAGCATCTCGCCCCCTATCAGGAAAATGTATTCATGGCTTTTACGGTTGAAAACCTGGTCTGGCTGAAAAAGGGCGGCCGGGTCAATGCGTTTGAGGCCTTTGTGGGCAACATGCTCAATATCAAACCGATCATCCAGCTCAGAGAAGCCCGCCTGGAACCCGTCGAGCGGCACCGGGGCAAAAAAAGCGCTGTGTCGCATCTGGTGTCATTGGCTCAGCAGAACCATGAAAAATTTAAAAACTGCGAAATCTGGATGGCCTATGCCGACAACCTCGAGGAAATCATGGTGGCCAGGGAAAAGCTTGCCGCAGCCATTGGGAAGCCGTCAGAAAGTATTCTGCTGGCCGAGGTTGGCGCGACAATTTCAGTGCATACCGGCCCCGGCAGCATAGCGATCGCCATGCTGCCGCAGAAAACCGCCAACAAAGACGCCTGAGAAATAAAGCAACACAGGGAAATAAATCACAATCCCAGGGCTACGGAAATCGTTGGTTTGCCGATGCTGAGGGTTTGCTGCGGCCCCTACATGTACATCTTTTTCATATAAAAAGCAAAACCCTGGGCATGATCCCGGTTGACCGGGAAAGCCAGCTTGCGGGAGATGGTGTCGGTAAGGCGGCTTAAGGGAGTGATGGCAATGCCGTTGAATTCTTCCATGACATCTGCATGGGCGGCATCTGCATGGGCATCCGGAACAACGAGTACGGGAACCGGCATGATTTCAAGGCCTTTCAAACCTTTGCGGATGATGATATTGATCAAGTGACAAAGCCGCCACATCCTGTCTGTCAAAGCTTCCAGACTGCTGTCGCCGGCAAAAAGCGCGCCGCTCACCACCTGCAGTTTTTCTTCGTGATGGACCCTTCCCAAAACAAAGATCCCGTTTTCCGAGACAATCAGGTGGTCCACGTTAAACAGCTCAAATGAAAAATTGGATAAAACAAAACAGGAATCATTGAGTTCGGCAAGTTTTCGGGAAACGGCCTGATCAAAGGATTGGATGGAGTCGTACTCGGCTTTGTTGAGTATCTTTTTCCAGCCCAGGGGGTTGGTCTTTTTCGACACGAAAAGAATCAGGGCGCCGATGACAAAAGCGATAAACAGGATCGTGGGAAGCTCGGCTCTCCAGTCTTGTGCAAAAAAAAGCATGCTGCCGGCCAGCACCCCTGCCGACAAAAGGATAAAAAACACATGCTTTGTAACGGGATTGCCGGTTTGCTTTTCTGCTTTGTCCTCGATATAGGCCATCTCGCGATCCTGTAAAAAGAAAACGGTTTGGATAAGACCCGGCAGGCTAGGTCGGGTATTTTGGCCAGCCTGCCGGGCCGTTTTACAGCAAGTTTGCTATTTGTTGTTGTTGTTGGACCGCTGGGAAATGGCGCCGAGGTTTTCCTCGATCTCCTTTTGGATCTCTTCGGGAGAATCAATCGGAAATACGGGATCTTCTGGCTTATAGGCCTTTTTCCAGGCGCCTCCGGTGTATTGCAGTGCAACCAGAAGCAGCGCCGCGCCCAATCCCCAGGCCGCGCCACGGGTGGCCAGAATGGCGCCGGCCACCCCGGCAATGCCCAGGTCATTGAAGCCCTTGGATTTCAAAACACCCACGCGCACACTCACATATCCCTGCACCATCATTGTGGAGGCCAGCCCGATTCCGAGAATCGGCTTGACCGTTGCCACAATCGGGGCGATGAAATAACTGGTCCAGGTCCCCCACCGGAATGAGGCCGCACCCGAGTTGATCGACTCCATGGCTTCGGGTCCGTTTTTGTAGCGCGTGCAGACCACAACCTGCATGGCCGCCCACAGGGGCCCGCACATGGAGATGTCCGGGCCGAAAACGCTCATAAACACGTTTCTTCCGCCAAAGATGATGTGGGACCGGTTGGGGTTGTAGTCAATTTTCTCATCCGGCCGGTACCGCTGGGCATCTTCCAAAAGCGCCTGGCTCTGGAGCACATCTCCGAATACAACAATATAGGCGCTTAAAACAAGGGGAATCGAACTGACAAACATGGCCGCGCTGGGTATGGGGATGGCCCCGAGCATGGTAAAATCGCTAAACAGGCCCGCAAAGTCGGGGGTTGAAAAAAATCCGATTCCGGAATAGTCCGGCCAGGGGATTTCACCGGCCAGGGGACCCACAAAAATGGCCAGGGCAAGGGCGGGCATCATGCCCAGATTGCCCAGATAATAAGCCCACTTGTGCTTTCTTTTAATGGCCTTGAAACTTTCTGAAAAAAGCAGATAAAAGGCAAGTCCCACGCATATGGTGATGGTCACCGGCAAGGAATCAAAGGATTTGCTTCCTTCGCCTGGCTCAAAAATCAGCATGACCGCGGCAAAACCGGCTCCCACCAAAACCGCGGACTGAACGGCATTGGGAATCAGCGCAATAAATCTCTTGGCCAGCCCGGTCACCCCCAGCCCCACGCAGAAAATCCCGAAAAGCAGCTGAAAGGCAATCAGCGCCTGCATTCTTTCAGGGCCTGGTTCAAAGGTTGTTACATGGGCGATAATCAGCGGGATGGCCGGGGTGATCCAGCCCGGCACCACGGGATCGCCGAATGTGACATGGGCAAGATAGAGCGTGCCGTTGAGAATGACAATGGCCAGGGCCACTTCAAAAGACATTCCCAGGGTCTCTGTTAACACGGGAATAATGGCCAGGCATACCGCGGCCATCAAAAGTCCCTGGGCAAAATCGGCCCATTCCAGCCTGTAGTGAACAAATGGCAGCCGCAAGGTCAGCGGCCCCAGCGGAATTCCGGGCTGTATTGCCCCGTATTCTCGTTTTTTCCGGATACCCATACTCTTCTCCTTTTTGCTGGTTTGGTATAACAAAAAAAACCGGACGCCGGTTTAACGCACCGCCCTGTTATAAATGGCATGATACTGCCGGGCCAGCTCTTCCCTGAAATCGGGATGAGCAATATCAATCAGCGCCCGGGCCCGCTGGGAGACGCTTTTTCCTTTCAGGTCGGCCACGCCGTATTCGGTTACAATGTAGTGCGTATCAGCCCGCGGCGTGGCAACAGAGGCGCCTTCGTCGATGTGGGGTACGATTTTCGATATCTTTCCGTTAGACGTGGTGGAATGAAAAGCCAGAATGGAGCGGCCGTTTTTGGACCAGGCAGCGCCCCGCACAAAGTCGAGCTGCCCGCCGGTGCCGCTGTACTGCTTGTAGCCGATGGTATCGGAAACCACCTGGCCGGCAAAATCCACCTGCAGCGCGGAGTTGACCGAAAGCATGTTGTCGTTTCTGGCGATCACAGCCGGATTGTTGGTGTAATCAACCGAATACATCTCAACAAACGGGTTGTTGTCCACAAAATCGTAAAGTTTCCGGGTGCCCATGAGAAAACAGATAATGATTCGGCCGGGATGAAAATTTTTCCGGGAACAGTCGATCACTCCTGCTTCCACCAGATCCACCACTCCGTCTGAGATCATTTCGCTGTGAATCCCGAGATTTTTTTTATCCTTCAAAAACCGCAAAATGGCATCCGGCACCGCGCCGATCCCCAGCTGCAGACAATCGCCGTCATGGATCAGCCCGGCAATATGCCGGCCGATTTTCTCGTCCTTTTCAGTGAGCTCCGGCGGGGTGAGCACTGCCGGGGCGGTATCGGTTTCAACAATGCAGTCGAGCTCAGAGACATGAAGCAGGGAATCACCATAGGTTCGGGGCATATTGGGCGATACTTCGGCAATCACCAGATCCGCGCTTTGGGCGGCCGGCTTGGTGTAATCCACCGATACCCCGCAGGAGCAGTAACCGTGCTTGTCCGGGGGTGAAACCATTATCAGGGCCGCATCCACCGGCAACGTCCCTTCGGTAAACAGGCCCGGGGTTTTGCTGAAATGACAGGGGGTAAAATCCGCCCTTCCCTCATTGATCGCCTTTCGGGTGGGGGCACCGGCAAAAATGGCATTGTGGAAAAAAATCCCCTCATATTCCGGGCTGCAGTATTTTCCTTCGCCCATGGCCACCATGTGCACAATTTCCACATTTTGGTAAGCGGCGCTGTTTTCCACCAGGGCCGCAACCAGGGCCGCGGGCTCTCCGGCGGCATGGCCCAGCACCACACGGCTGTTGGACGGTATTCTGGAGACCGCCTCACCGGCGCTCATCTTTCTGCTGTCGTAGAGTTTTTGCCAATACATAAACACTCCTGATTGGTTTGGCGGAAATCTACTGATCGATTCCGCAGAGTTTTTTGGCCACGTTTTTCTTGGCCTCCATGTTCACAAGCCGGGAAATCATAATCCGCTGAGCCTGGGGTGATCCGGCCCCATGCATGGACTCGGTCAGATAGCCCACCGCTGCGGTGCCAAGCGTTAAGTTTTCGATCAGCCGCAGAATCCGGATCCGGTTTTCCGTGGGAACGTCGGTCTTTGTCTGGTAGTATTTTTCTATCCATTTTCCGGTTTCCGGGGCCCGCAGGTCCTGCTCCGACGGGCAGGTCACCATGAGCCCGCCGGCGATATCCTGTGCCAGCCGGGCGATTTCATAGGGAAAGCGTGTGACGTTCTGCTTGCTGACATTGGCCAGCAGCGCATTGACGCAATAGGTTCCCGACGGCTTTGCCCCGCCTTCACTGGCGCATGCAATGGATCCGCAAAAAAGGGTTTCATTGAGATGGTTCATCTCAATGATCTTGTCCTTGACATGGGAGGCTTTTGCCGCCCCGTTGTAATCCGCAGCCAGCTGGGTGGCGCCGATTAACACGTCGCCCACCCCGGCTTTGCAGGCATAGCTTTGCCTGTGATAGGAGGCGAAATGCTCGACCAGCTCCCCGGCAAACTCATGTTCCCGGCACATAAACACCCGGTCCCAGGGAACAAACACATCATCAAAGACCACCAGGGCCTCATGGCCGCCATAAAGCTGATTTCCCCGGTCGATCATCCCGTCTTCCAGCTTGCGCATGTCACAGGACTGGCGGCCGTAAATATAGGAAATGCCCTCGGCATCGGCGGGCAGCGCAAAGGATACCGCGTAATCCTTGTCTTCTTCCCGCATGGCAATGGTGGGCATCACAATGATTTCATGGGAGTTGACCGCACCGGTCTGATGGGCCTTGGCCCCCCGGACCACAATGCCGTCGTCGTTTTCGGCGATCACGTGGAGAAATGCGTCCGGATCGGGCTGGCGGCTCGGGGGCAGACTCCGGTCGCCCTTGGGATCGGTCATGGCCCCGTCACAGACCAGGTCCTGTTCCTGGACATATTCCAGATATTCCAAAAACCGCCGATAATAACGGGTCTGATGTTTTTCATCGATATTGAACGTGGTGATGGAAAGGGCGTTGATGGCATCCATGCCCACGCACCGCTGAAAACAGCACCCTGTGAGCGAGCCCAGCAGCCGTCCCATCTTGGTCTTTTTCACCAGATCGGTGGTATTCTGGTGAATATGGGTAAACCGGTTGATTTTTTTGCCTGTGATATGGGATGTGGCGGTCATCAAATCCTCATATTCCGGCTGATGGGCCAGGTCATAGGTGAGCTTGACCGCATTCATTGACGGCCGGACAATGGGATCATCCACGATGTTGTCCACCTTTTTGCCAAAGAGAAAAACCTTAAGATTTAACTTCCGCAAACTGTCTTCATATTCTTTTCCCGTTTTCATCTGCCCAAACCTCCATTGGAGAAATTGTTGTGGTCGCGATCTGAATAAACGTTTTTTGAAAATAACAGCATTCAGCAGGAAGCGTGCCACACGCATGACCCGCCGGCGCCAATCAACCCGACATCAGGCCAAAACCGCCCCAGGCAAGGGAAAAAGCATTTGCATCAAAAGGATTGAAGAAATAGATTTTCTCGAGGAAGGTTGCCGGCTTGTTTCATTTTTAAAACAATCCGGAAAAAGCAAAAGGCATACGCAAGCGACAAAGTGCGGACACAAGGAACAAAAACGGCCTTGTTTCATTTTTGAAACAAAAATCAAAAATGAAACAAGGCCGTTTTTCAAACCCATCA
>JAGTVF010000276.1 GCA_018224315.1 Desulfobacterales bacterium
AAAAATACTGCATGATCCGGGCAAAAGCCAGCCTGGGATGGTCCGATAAAATCAGGCTGGCCGAAGCCGGCCCGGAAAAACTGCGCGGAACGATCACCGCAGCCGCACGGCTGTCTTTGACCTGGCTACACAGCCGGGCGTTATCGGCAAAGGTCACAGCCCCGGGACCGGCCTGGTCAAAAGGCACGGCGCATGTGACCGTGGTGCCGGCATCGCCGTAAATGTCCCCGGGGGAGGCTGAAATGATGTCGGCCAGCTCTGCAAGGGTCAGGGGGCTCATCTGCCCGCTCTCCGGTGCCCGGACAAAGCATGACCCCGAATGCGGCTCCGGGCTTTTTTATGCCGGGTTTTATTCATTGAACTTTCGGATAATCTCATCAGTCATATCAATTGCGCTGGGGTAATAAACCGCCGCATTTTTTTCAATAATAAGCAGGTAGCCTTGTTTTTTCCCGATCTCTTCGGCCAGTTTCAAAATCTCATCCCGAAGCGCCCCCACCCTTTTGGACTGCAGCTGCCGGAACTCGTTTTCATACTCTCTTTGCCTGGACTGGAGATCATATTTTTTAATCTCCAGTTCCCGCTGTTTTTGCTGGCGTTTTTCCTTGCTCATCACCATCGCGTCCCGGGAAAGCTGCTTGTCGAGTTCCTCGATTTCCTTTGCCATCTCCTGGAGTTCAGACTCCATTTGACGGCCTTTTTTCTGGATCTCTTCCTGTACCTTCTGGCCGGCTTCAGATTCGCTGATCACTTTCTGGAAATCGATCACTCCGATTTTGGCCACATCAGCCGCACCCGCCGGTCCGGCGGCCAGAAACAGACACGCCAGCATCGAAATTGCAAGTATTTGTATTGCCTTCATTGGTCCCCCTTTAATTCTTATATCCATCCACAGTCATCAACACGTTAACATTGAACATTGAACTTTCTAAAACGCCCCGCCCATGGAAAACTCCCAGCGTCCAGAGTCTTCTATATATTCGCCCTGCTCATTTTTCCGCCGGTCAAGCACATAGCCGCGCTCCAGCCGGATGGGCCCAAGGGGCGAATACCAGCGAATACCGAAACCCGCACTTTCACGCAATTCGCCCAAGTCCACGGATTCATCCTCACCATACACATTACCTGTATCATAAAACAGCACGCCTGTTAAACCCGCATCTTTGAGAAGGGGGAATATGAACTCCACGTTGAACTGCACAAATTTTTCCCCGCCGATCCGGTTTCCATCCTCGTCAAAGGCGCTGACATCCCGCCAGTCAAACCCGCGCAGGGAATTGATCCCGCCCAGATAAAATTTTTCATAATCCGGCAGCAGTTTATCGCCGGTTTCTTTGACGTAACCGCCTTCGGCATGGAGAAATCCCACGGTGTCCCAAAACAGGGGAAAATATTTACCCGCCTCGGCCGTGGATTTGACAAAGCCCACGTTTCCGCCCAGACCCGCATATTCAACACTTAACGAATGCCGGGCCCCTTCGGTGGGATTGATGATCCGGTCGCGCGAGTCATAGACAACACTGGCTGTCACGCTGCTTGTGGTAAACCGGCCTTCCTCGATTGTATTTCTGAAATCTTCAAGGATATCATCGACCTCGCTGACATCATAGCCATAGGACAGATAACCCCGCACGTCATCATAGAGGGGATAGCCGAAACGGAGTCTGCCGCCCTTGCTGTCAAGCTCGTAGTCATCATAGTCCCGCTCCCAGTTATAGGCTTCGGCAGTGGCCGACAACGGGATGTCAAAAAGCCAGGGCTCGGTAAACCGGAACCGGAAATGCTGGGATTCACTTCCGGTCTGCAGCTGCAGTTCAATTTTCTGGCCCCTGCCCAGAAAATTGCGCTCGGAAATCGATCCCATGACATATAGCTTGTCAATGGCGCTGTAGCCCGCCCCAAAGCTGAAACTGCCGGTGGCTTTTTCCGTTACGTCAATGTTTAACAGCATCTGGTCTGCAGATGACCCCTCAAGGGTCTGAACATTGACATCCTCGAAATAATCCAGGCGATGAAGATTGCGCACAGAGCGTTTTAAATCGCTTGCGCTGTATTTTTCCTGTTCGTGGACTTCCAGTTCCCGGCGGATGACCTTATCCCGGGTTTTGGTGTTGCCCTCAATGACAATTTTTTCAAAATATACCGGTTCATTTTTCTGCATCCGGAAAACGATATCCATGACATTTTCTTCAGAACGGGGATTGATGCCCGGCCGCACATCAGCCCGGGCATAGCCTTCATCGGCATAGATATCAGTGAGGCGGACCACGTCGTTTTGCAGCACCTGGCGGTTGTAATACGGCTCCTGATCAATGGAGATGCTTTGGGCCAGTTCTTCGGCCGGTTTGAGCAAGTCACCTTCAAAACGAATATCCCCGACTTTAAATCTGGGGCCTTCATGGATTTTCATGGTGACATAAATCCAGTCGCCCTCGTATTTTACCACCGGTTCCCCAACCCGGGCCCGGGCATAGCCGTTGTTCTGGTAATGGGCCTCAAGGCGTGCGGTATCCTGCTCAAGCTTCTGCATATCCAAATCGCCGGAGGAGGTCAGCCAGGAGAAGAAACCCTTTTCAGAGGTTTTCATTATTTTCTTCAGCTCTTTATCCGAATAATCCTGGTTGCCCTCAATCCGGATCTCTTTGATCCGCACCTTTTTGCCTTCCTCGATGACAAACTCCAGGTCGGCCTGATTGTGGTCAAGCTCCTGGATTTTATAATCCACCTGCGCGTTGTGGTAATTTTTTTCTTCATAAAAGGCCTCAATGGCCTTGATATTGCGTTTGATCCGATAAATATTGAGGATGGCGCCGGTGGAGATATCGATCTGTTCGCGGATTTCCTCGTCATCAAAAAAACGGTTTCCCGACAGGGTGATGTTTCGGAGGGTGGGTTTTTCCTTGACCGTAAAAACGACAATATTGCCGTCTTCCTGCTTCTCTGCGGCCACACGCACATCATCAAAATATCCCATGCGATAAATGGCCTCCAGATCTTCGGAAAGTGTTTCCTCATCATAGTCATCACCGGGCTGGGTGCTGATGGCCCTCAGGATGGCATCATCTTCAATCCGCTGATTGCCCTCGACTTTCACCTGCCTGATCTCTGTTCCGGCCTGGGCCGGTATCGGTGCAATGGTGGCGGCAAAAAAGAAAACCGCAACAACCGCTGTCCAGATTCCCGTTCGCATGTTTTTTTTACCCCGTTTGTTCCGGCTTATCCAATTGGCGCCAGGCGGCCACTGACAATCTGCATTTTTTGCTGCATCATATCGGCAAGCCCGGCGCTGTGCGTGACAACAATCATGGCCATGCCCATTTCCCGGTTTAACTCCACCAGAAACTCATGAATCTGGGTGCTGTTTTTTCGGTCCAGGTTCCCGGTGGGTTCGTCGGCCAGCAAAATATCCGGGTTTAACGCCAGGGCGCGGGCCAGTGCCACGCGCTGTTGTTCACCGCCGGACAAATCGCCGACGCGATGTCCGAGCCTGTCCCGCAGACCGGCCCGCACCAGTATGGCCTCGGCTTTTTCGCGAATCTCTTTCTTCTGCATGCCGGCGATCAAGCCCGGCATCATCACATTCTCAATACTGGTAAATCCGGAAAGCAGGTAGTGAAACTGAAATACAAACCCGATCCGGGCATTTCGGAAGGCCGCAAGTTCTGCATTGCTTAACTGAAATACATCTGCGCCCTGATAGTACACCCGTCCCTGATCGGGCGGCTCCAGGGTGCCCAGCACATGGAGGAGAGTAGATTTTCCCACCCCGGATTCCCCCACCACAGCCATGGTGCTGCCGGGCTCAAGTCTCAGGGACAGATCATTTAAAACCTCGATGCTGCTGTCCTTGTCCGTAAACCGCTTGCACAGCCCGGAAACTTCCAGCAGGGGGGCGGCGGCTTTTGAAACATCTGTGTCAGCCATGGCGCAATGCCTCCACCGGGTTTAGCCGGGAAGCTTTTGCCGCCGGATACAAAGTGGCGCCCAAACAGATGCCCAGGGCCGCGGAAACAATAATGGTCACATCTGTCCAGCGCACCTCCACGGGCAGGGTGGTGAAATAATACACATCCCCGGGCAGCTGAACAAACTGGTAATGCTGGAGCAGAAAACAGCCCGTCAAACCCAGGGCCGTGCCCAGGGCCGTGCCGATTGCACCGATGACCAGGCCATTGAAAACAAATATTTTCCGGATGCTGCGGTCTGTTGCGCCCATGGCCTTTAAAATGGCAATGTCGCGGGTTTTGCTCATCACCATCATGATCAGGGTGGATGCGATATTAAAGGCCGCCACAAGAATAATCAGGGTCAGGATAATAAACATCACGGTTTTTTCCAGTTTCAGGGCGGAAAAAAAATTGCGGTTCATTTCCATCCAGTCCATGGTCCAATATGGAAAGCCCAGATTTTCCTGAATTTTTTCAGCGATCTGATCGGCCCGATAAATATCGCCGACCCGGATGCCGATACCGGTGACCGCATCGCCGATGCGCAGCAATCCCTGGGCGGCCTCCAGGTGCGTATAGGCCAGTGATGCGTCATATTCGTAAAACCCGGATTCAAAAACACCCTTGACCACAAACCGTTTCATTGACGGCATGTGTCCGGCCGGGGTCATCATGCCCCGCGACGATATCAAATAAATCACATCTCCGGCTTCCACGCCCAGACGCCGGGCCAGATTTTTGCCAAGGACCAGGGGCGGGGTTTGTGTATTGCTGTCCGGCCGCCGGCCAGTGGACAATTTCTCCTTTAATTCCTTCCGGGAAAGGCCAATGATGTGAGATCCTCTGGCCTCCGGATCCAGACCCCGCAAAACCGCACCCGACATGCCCGAACCCGAGCGGAGCATGACCTGGGTTTCGGCATAGGGCATCACCGATGCCGTCAGACCGCTTGATTCCAGGCGATCCATCACCGAAGCGTATTCCGGTATGGAACCCTCGTGATGATGCAAAACAACATGGGGCTCCACACCCAGGATCTTGGTCTTGAAATAGGACTCTGCGCCGGTCATCACGGCAATGACAATCACCAGGGCCATAACCCCCACCGTGACCCCGGCAATGGAGAGCACGGTGATAAAAGATATAAAGCCGGTCTTTTGCCGGGACTTTAAATACCGGCTTCCGATAAAATACTCAAATTTCATTTGCATTCCAAAAC
This sequence comes from Desulfobacterales bacterium, assembly GCA_018224315.1. Taxonomy (GTDB): domain Bacteria; phylum Desulfobacterota; class Desulfobacteria; order Desulfobacterales; family Desulfosalsimonadaceae; genus Desulfosalsimonas. Next base: position 5,167 of record JAGTVF010000276.1, read on the forward strand.
GCCGGACTTTGCTTCCTGCTGTCTGAAATCCGCATTGGACTATCGGGTATCGGCAAACTTCAGATGCGGGAAAAGAATCACATCCCGGATGGAGGCCGAATCGGTGAGCAGCATGGCCAAACGGTCAATGCCCACGCCTTCTCCGGCTGTGGGCGGCATGCCGTATTCCAGCGCCA
>JAGTVF010000277.1 GCA_018224315.1 Desulfobacterales bacterium
AGTGACCGGTAAATCCGTGTTTTTTGAGATTCTCCAGCGTCTGATGACCCAGCTTTTCCCACAGCCAGGCCTGGTATTGTGAATCGGTCATTGGATGCCCCTTTTTGCCGTTTACAGGTTATGCATTGCTGCGGCTTTATATAAAATACATGTATTTGTATGCACATATATCACAGCAGCCGGGCCAATGACAACACGGCAGGCAAAACGACCTGTATTTTCAACCACCGGATGTGTTTGGGATTTGACGGTCCCGGCCGGTTTTGGTAAGTAGGAGATTCAGGCCGTTGAAAAGGGAATCGATCCCATTGATTCGGGCATATTTGCCAAAGGAGCCATGACATGGTGGACCATGAAAAATCAGCCGGGTACAAAGACCGCTATGAAGTGCTGACCGGAGACATCGAGCACGGGGCCGGCGCAGTGGACGTTGAGGCCATTGGCGACCGGATTCGCACCATCCGGGAGGAAAAGGGGATTTCCTATGATGAGATCTCGGCACTGACCGGTTTTGACGTCGATACCCTGACCCGCATAGAGACCAATGAGATCCAGCCCCAGCTCGGAACCCTGGTAAAACTGTCCAAGGCCCTTGACAGTGCGTTTTCAAGGCTGTTGTCCGGGGTGGGCAGCCGGCTGTATTCCGTGACCCGCAAGCATGAACGCATGCCCGTGACCCGGTCCACATCTCCCAGGGGCCGCAAGCTTTATTCCTATCAGAGTCTGGCCCCGGAAGTGCAGGGCCGGCACATGGAGTCTTTGATCGTTGACCTGGAGGAAAATCCGGACAAGGAAGTATCGGTGCACGACGGCGAGGAGTTTATCTTTGTGCTCGAGGGCACGGTGCTGGTGCAAATCGAAAAAGACGAGTTTGAGCTGGAGCCCGGCGACAGCGTGTATTACCTGTCGACCACGCCGCATATGGTGGCGGCCAAAAAGGACCGGGCCAGGATCCTGGCAGTGCTCTACGAAGGATAGCCCGGCTCGGCATTTTCAATTTTGCCGCATCTACTGTGTCAGCCGATGTCTCGCATAGCGGACTATGGCTCCACATCGGCTTCCTTGTATCTGCGGCAAACTTGAAAATTCCTCAATATAGATTTCAGCAGACACCCTGGGCGATTTTTTCATAAGCCGCCCATTTTTCATCCACTTCCGCCTGAAGGGCCTGGATCTTTTCCTCGTCCATACCCTTAAACCGATTCTGGGTGGCAAAATAGTCGGCAACCGGCTTGCGCTTTTTGCCCAGCATTTTCTCCGATGCGCCGGTTAAGCGCATCTGCCCCTTTTCCCGCTCATAGAGATCAAACAGCCCGGTTTCCACGGCCATTCGGCCGATCTTGACGGTGTAGCGGGGAGAAAATCCCCAGCCGGCCGGACACGGCGTGTGCACATGGATGTATTTGGGTCCGGAAATGCTTTTGGCCTTTACCACCTTGTCGTAAAAATCCAGGGGATAGGCCGCTGATGCGGTGGCCACATAATCGATGCCGTGGGCCGCGATAATGGCGGGCACGTCTTTTTTGCGCTGGTGCTTGCCGGTAAACGGGGTGGTGGTGGTCAGCACGTGCTGGGGCGTGGTGCCGGAGCGCTGGACCCCGGTATTCATGTAGGCCTCGTTGTCATAGCAGATAAAGATGAAGTCCTCGCCCCGCTCGCATGCCCCGGACAGGGCCTGGAGGCCGATGTCGCTGGTGCCCCCGTCTCCGGCCCAGGCTGCCACCTGGACATTCGGGCGCTTTTGGGCCCGCATGGCCGCCAGCACGCCCGTGGCCGCAGCCGCGGTTGATGCGAAGGTGACGTTTAAGCACGGCAGCTGGGTGGCGGCAATGGGATAGAGACCCTGGAGCACGGTCAGGCAGCTGGGCGGGACCACGAGGATGGTGTCTCTGCCCAGGGCCTTTAACCCGGTTTTGTAGACGATGCTTAATCCGCAGCCCGCGCATGCCCGGTTTCCCGGGTGCACGAATTCTTCTTCGGGCAGATTGAGGATGGTGGTTTTTTTTGTGGCCATGATATATCTATCCTGAATAAATTGGCTGTTGTTATGTGTCAAAGCGTTGCCGCAAAAAAGTTTTCTTCAAGCGGACCTACATTTTCAGCCCGATGAAGTCGGGATCATGCGGCTTGTTTTGATTTTCACTGCATGCGGTTTTTACGGCCTGGTACAGATCCCGGGTCCGGATTTCCCGGCCGCCGAGGCCGAGGATGAAGTTGCGGATCCTCGGGGGATTGTCTGTACCGTAAAGCGCGGCCTTGATATCTGAAAACAGCGGGCCTTCATAGCCGTAGCTAAGCGCCTTTTCAAACACGAGCACGTTGTTTTTACCGCCCAGGGCTTCGGCCACGGCCCGGTCCGGAAAGGGCCGGTACAGGCGCAGGCCGTAAACGCCCACGGAAACGCCTTCCTTGCGAAGTTCGTCGATTACGTCCCGCATCTGGTAAGACAGCGATCCCAGGCAAACCACCACGTGATCTGCGTCATCGCAGAAATAGGACTCGATAAAGGGCTGGCCCCCGCGGCCGAAAACATCCTTGAATTTTGCGTCTGTGTCCGCGATTACATCAATGGTCCGGCGCAGATCCGTGTGCAGGTTGTGCCGAATCTCCATGTAGCCGGGCGCGGTATTGCCCCGCACATCGGCCCGGGGCTCGGGCAGGGTGACCGTGTTGAGGTTGGCCGGGCATTGGGGGTTTAATGCCCAGTCCGGGGTAAACGCGGGCAGAAATTTTTCCACGTCCGCCTGTTCCGGGATATCAAAGGGCATGTAGGTGTGCGAAAGGATATAGCCGTCATAGCAGACCATCACGGGCGCGCGGACGGTTTCGGCAATGGCAAAGGCCTGGATCACCGTGTCGATGATCTGCTGATGATCGCAGCAGTATATCTGGATCCAGCCGGTGTCGCGCTGGCTCATGGCGTCCTGGTGATCGTTCCACACGGTCCAGGGCGCGCCGATGCCGCGGTTGACAACGCACATGACAATGGGCAGGCGTGCGCCGGCCGCCCAATGGATCTGCTCGTTCATGTAGAGCAGGCCGTTTGCACTGGTGGCGGTAAAGGCTCGCGATCCGGCGCTGGATGCGGCAATGCACACCGACAGGGCGGAATGCTCGCTTTCCACCGGGATGTACTGGGCATCCATTTGCCGGGAATCCACCAGTTCCGAGAGTTTTTCCGTCAAAGGCGTCTGCGGGGTAATGGGGTAGGCGGCCACCACCTGGACGCCGGCCAGTTTGACGCCCATGGCGGCTGCCACATTGCCCGCTTCGATAATATGCATGAGCTTACTTTTCCTCCATGAGAATCAGGGTTTCCTCCACCATTGTGATGGCGTCGGCCGGGCATTCCTCGGCGCAGATCTCGCATCCCTTGCAGTATTCATAATCAATGGTGGGCGGGATGGTTTTGGTGATCACCCCGTCAGGGCAATACAGCCAGCAGTTAAAACAGGCCGCCTTGTTGCGTTTGGCCGGGATGCACTTGTCCAGATCAATGACCGGGCGCAGCACCCGCCATGATCCGGTCCGCCCCCCGTCACCGGGTCCGGGCTCGCTGTGGGATGTGCGGCAGGCAAATTTTTCCTGCTCTTTGGGATTTTTCTCGTCACTCATCAGGCGCTTCCTCCAGTCAGCGTATGCGCATGGGTCATGCGGGCGGCTTCAGCGTTTTTCTCCGGGTTTTTCCCGGCAAACTCTGCTTCAATGGCCCCGGCCAGGGTATCCATGTCAAGGAGGCCGGCGGCTTTGGCAAATGCGCCGATGATACCCGTGTTGACAATGCCCGTGGGCAGACCCGCGTTGGCGGCCATGGTGGTGACATCCGCGGTGGCGATTTTCATCCCCGGAAAATCAAAGGCTTCCGGCGGCCTGGGCGAATTGATGATAATCAGCCCCCCGGGTTTGAGCCCGGCGGCCACGTCCATTTCCTCCACCAGAAGGTGATCGAGGACAAGCACCATGTCGGGCTCCGTGATGGGAGACAGATCATAGATTTTGTTTTTCGATATTTTCAGGGATGTCAGCACGGGTGCGCCCCGCCGTTCCGTGCCAAAGGTCGGGGCCATGACCACCCCGCCGTAGCCTGATGTAAAGGCGGCGTTGGCAACAATCTTGGCTGCCGTGATGGCCCCCTGGCCGCCGCGGCCGTGCCATCGGATTTCGATGATGTCGTCTCGCATGATTCCTGCTTCTTATTTTATGGTTGATGATGGGTCTAATAAAAACTCAAATTTTTTACCCTTACCATACTTGACGTAAAAGTAAATTATTTTTTGAAGGCGCCTTCATTTATAGGCAGATTTTTACAGCTACGTTATTTTTGAGCGGAACATAAAATAAGACAGGGTTCAAAGGGTTGCAACAAAAGAATCATGGTATGGTGCTTGCTTGTGCGGGGCGACGCTCAGTTTCGGTTGGAATGGATGACAACATGATCGCCAAAGGAGGATTGGCTTGAACGACAAGGGGTATTGTCTGGTATTTGAGGGCAGGGCGGTTTCCGGGTTTGACCGCCGCGATGTAATAAAGCTGCTGTCCCGCCGTCTGGGAAGGGATCCGGAAAGCATCGGTCGATTGTTTTGTGACAAACCCGTTACAGTCAGAAAGGGGCTGGATCGGGAAAAAGCCTTTGACCAGAAGGCGGTTTTTACCCGGCTGGGGGTCTGCTGCCGGGTGGAACCGCCTGAAAGTCCCCCTGAAAACCCAGATGAAAGCGATCCTGTGGGTGATTCTGGATCCTCGCATACCCGGTGCCCGAAATGCGGCAATGATCTGACAAAATTTGTCAGTCCTGTTGAGGATTGCCCGTACTGCGGGATTATTATTTATAAGTATTTGAAAAAGCAACAGCAATCAAGCGTGCGCGCCTGAACGGCTCCAAAAACCGGAACCTCAGCGCTTATAGCGGGAAGCCGGTACAACGAGCATCCATCCAAGTTTGAGCCATTTGGGGTCCCGGTAATTGGCCAGGCCGATTTTCATATCTTGATGGCCGGCAGACGGCTGGTCCGTGTATGTGCCAAACAGCCGGTCCCACCAGGAAAGATTGAATCCAAAGTTGCTGTCGGTTTCCCAAATGAGCACCGAATGATGCACCCGGTGCATGTCCGGGGTCACGATAAGCCGCCGGATCCAGCGGTCAGCGCGGAGATCCATGTTGATGTTGCTGTGGTTAAACATGGAGGTGCCGTTTAACAGCACTTCAAAGACCACCACCGCCCAGGCAGGCGCGCCCAGGGCAACCACTATAACCATTTTCAGGGCCATGGAGGCGATGATCTCCAGGGGATGAAACCTGGCACCGGTGGTGACGTCAATGTCGAGGTCCGTGTGATGCATGCGGTGAAGCCGCCAGAACACCGGGATTTTGTGGAAGGCCACGTGCTGTCCATAAATGGTCAGGTCCAGGAGCAGCACAGCGGCAAGTCCGCTGATCCATTCCGGTGCCGGCACTGCATGAAATAGTCCCCAGCCCTTTTCTTCAGCCAAAATGGCCATTCCCACGGCCGCGGCCGGAAACACCAGTCTCAGCACAAAAGCGTTTAAAAAGGTCAAAATCAGATTGTTGGTCCATCGTGTCGGTTTGCTTTGCTGCAGCATCCGGCGGGGGGCTTTTGCCTCCCAGAGGGCCATGGCCGAAAAGATTCCCAGGAAAAATCCGAGCCGGATGATTGTTGCATTATCGATAAGAAGCATGTTCACGGTGCGAAGGGACTCCTTTTTCGTGTTTTGACAAGCATAGCCTGGTGATTATCTATTGTCATAAGACCAATCATGGAAAAATTCAATCCACAACATTGCATTATCGTTTTTGTCAAGGCCCCGGTGGAGGGTTTTGTCAAGACCCGGCTGGCGGGATGCCTTGGTGCGCGCGGGGCGCTGCTGCTCTACCGGGCGCTTGCAGAAGATGTGCTGGCGGCTGTCTGCGCCATGAACTGCCAGGTGCGCGTTTTTTATTATCCAGTGGATCAGCATGACATTGTGCGCGGCTGGATAGGAAATCATGTCCGGCTTTATGCCCAGCAGGGAGCGGATCTGGGCCGGCGCATGCATCACGCGCTTTGCAGCGCTGAGGCCGATGGCTTTCAACGCATCATCCTGGTGGGCTCGGATATGCCGGAGATTGATCAAAAGATTCTCCAAAGCGGTTTTTCAGCCCTGGAAACCCGGCCGGCGGTTTTCGGTCCGGCAAAGGACGGGGGATATTACCTGGCGGGGTTTGCGTCCGGCTGCATTTTTCCGCAGGCTTTTTCCGGCATTGCCTGGGGCACTTCGCAGGTTTTTAAAGAAACCATGAAGCGGTTTGCAGAAAAAGGGCAAACCCCGGGGGTGCTGCCTGTTCTCAGCGATGTGGACACCCCTGAAGATCTCCGGGCCCTGGCAGCAAAACTGGCAGCGGACAAGGGCTTGCACAACCGGCTTGTTCGCACCCGGGCCGTGCTCGGGAAAATGAAGGTCATCTGAAATCTGAAAACAGGACAAGTCTGTGCGCAAATCCATGAAACCGGCAAAAGATGTTCAAATCCTCCTGCCCCCGGCGGTTTCCGTCATTGTGCCGGTTTTAAACGAGGGCGGAACAATAAACCGAACAATCCGGCATCTTTCCGATGCATGCAGGGGAGCTGCTGCCGAGTTTATAATCGTTGACGGAGATCCTGCGGGCTCCACTATCCATTGTCTCGGTAATCGCCAGGCAAAAACCCTTGTTGCCCCGGCCGGCCGGGCATCGCAGATGAACGCCGGGGCAGAGGCTGCCAAAGGCGGAATCCTGTTTTTTGTTCATGCGGACA
>JAGTVF010000278.1 GCA_018224315.1 Desulfobacterales bacterium
AAACCGTGCGGGTTGAGATCGAAAATTGGATTGAAGCCGGCAACGAATCGCCCCTGGACCTAATCGTGGCCCAGGGCTTTTTAAAAGACAAAAAAATGGATGACCTTGTGCGCCATCTCACCGAGCTCGGGGTGACCCGGTGGATTCCCATGATTACCCGCAGAACCGTTGCCAGGCCGGATGCCCGCCGGATGAAAAAGCGAATGGAGCGATGGCAGGTCATTGCCCTGGAAGCCATCAAGCAGTGCGACAGGAGCATGGTGCCGGACATTGCGCCGGTGATGGATTTTTCCGAAGTCCTGACTTTGGGGGCAACCGTGGACCTCCGGCTCTTTTTCTGGGAGGCGGCCCGGGCTCCCCTGGCCGCCCCCGGGGAGGACGGACCGGGTTCGATATTGCTGCTGCTCGGCCCGGAGGGCGGGTTTACGCAAAATGAAGCCGCGGATGCAGAAGCTGCCGGATTTTTTGCGGTTTCAATGGGACGGCGCATCCTTCGGGCCGAAACCGCCGCCATTGCGGCCTGCACACTGGTTCAGCATGTTTTCGGGGATCTTCAAAAAAGTCCTTGACAGGTTTTCCCACATTGCCTATACATCTTTTAAAAATTCATGCCGAGGTAGCTCAGTCGGTAGAGCAGGTGACTGAAAATCCCCGTGTCGGTGGTTCAAATCCGCCCCTCGGCACCAATAAAATCAATAAGTTAAGGCGGCCCCCAAAAAGGCCGCCTTTCTTATTTGTGATGGCGTCGCAAAAAGCTGTTTATTCCCCTGCGGCGGTATTTTTGCAGAAAGGCAATCCATAAGCGCCTTGGCTGATCGGCGGCACGAAAAAGGGATTTCCTTGAAAGTCTTTTTCTACAGAAGGTTTAAGTGTTTAGTAAAATCCATCAGGCTGGATTTAATACAATGCCCACCGGGCAGTGATCTGAGCCGTAGATGTCGTTGTCGATAAACGCGTCTGCAATCCGGCCGCTGTCAAACAGGTCTTTTGAGACAAAAAAGTAGTCGATACGCCACCCTGCGTTGTTTTGGCGGGCGTTGAACCGGTAGGTCCACCAGGAGTACTTCACTGTATCCGGGTAAAGGGCCCGGAAGGTATCCACATAACCCCTTTGCTCGATATGATCGAGCCAGTCGCGCTCAATGCGCAAAAAACCCGAACGGTTGGCATTGGATTTCGGGTTTTTCAGGTCAATTTCATTGTGGGCGGTGTTCAAATCACCGGCCACAATAACGCCTTTGCCCTGTTTGCCCAAATCATCGGCATGATCAAAAAATGCATCGTAAAAATCAAGCTTGTACTGCAGCCGCTCATCGCTCATCTGGCCGTTGGGAAAATAGACATTGAAAAAGACAATATCTCCCAAATCCATCTCTATGACGCGTCCCTCGTTGTCAAAGCGTTTTTCACCAATGCTGCAGCTGACCCGCAGCGGTGTGATCCGGGTATAGGTGGCCACGCCGCTGTAGCCTTTTTTTACCGTTGCATGACTGAAATGGGCCTCGTAATCCCTGATCCTGCGCATGCTGTCTGTGAGCTGATCCTGCTGGATCTTGGTTTCCTGCAGCGCCACGATGTCGGCATTGAGTTTGTCAATGGATTGCAAAAAATCCTTTTTCATAACCGCCCGCAGGCCGTTGACGTTCCAGGAAATCAGTTTTAAAGGGCTTTGCACCATGGCTTTCTCTCCTTATTGGGTCCCGGCCGCAGATCAGCAGATTGCCGAACAATTGCGCCGATACATATCATATCCGGCAGAGAGCGGACAATTGTTTTTCCTTAAAAAACAGGCCGGAACAATCACGCTTTCAACTGGCCCGGAAATGGACGCAAGCGTTGATCCATGCCCTGTCTGCTTGACTTTCTGTCTTTCAATGCTATCATCAGTGAAATGAAATCACGCTTTCCATTGCCGGCCGGAATTCTTATCTGGGTCCTTTTGGCTGTTGGATGCTTTTTGTTTGCATGCGATCAGGGAGATGGGGTTAAAAAAGTCGACCTGAGCCATCGCAGACAAATCCAGACGCCCACGGAGCTCGATTCGCTGACCTATGCATGCCTGCCGCAGTACTCCCACAGAGTGTCATTTGCCAGACATCACCTGATGGTGTCATATATTGCCGAAAAAACCGGACTGGCCATCCGGCAGGTTTTTCCGGACACATTTAAAGAGCACATGCAAATGGTCAGAGATGGAAAAATCGACATCTCTTTTTCCAATCCACTGGTCTATACCCGGATTGCAGACCATTATCAGGCAAGGGCTTTTGCCCGCATCGTGGAAAAAAGCAAATCCCCCACCTTCAGGGGCCAGATCATCTGCCGGGCAGACAACAAAGCCATTGAAAATCTACAGGACTGCAAGGGCAAAAGATGGATGGCCGTGGATCCGGCATCGGCTGCGGGCTACTTGTTCGCACTGGATCATTTCATAAAAAACGGCATTTCCAAATCCGATTTCCAGAACATATCTTTTGCCCCCGGGCCCGGGGGCAAACAGGAAACCGTGGTCCAGGCCGTGTACCTGGGCCAGGCCGATATCGGCTCCATCCGGGAAGGCACCCTTGAGTTGGTCAAGGACCGGGTGGATCTGCCGGCCATCCGCATACTGGATCAAACCCGGGCATTTCCCAGCTGGGTGTATGCCGCAAGAAAAGATCTGGAAACCGAGGTGGTGGAGAAAATCAGACAGGCTTTGCTGGAATTGAACCCAGAGAATGCCGATCACCAAAAAATCCTTCAAAAGGCGCATTTTAACGCAGTTATTCCAGCGCAGGATGCCGACTTTGACGACATTCGCAGGCTTCTGGAAAAAATCGGGGAAAACGCATATGAGTAAAATGCCATTTTCCTTCCAGCGCCTGAAAATCAAAAGCAAACTGCTGTTGGGATTGTCTGCTGTGGTCCTGTGTCTGGGTCTGATTCTGGGCATCATCGGCACCCATATTGCTTCTACTGAACTGACCCGGGAAAACAAGGAGCGCGGCGAAGTCCTGGCTGCCAACCTGGCCTACAGATCTGAAGAACCCCTGCTGACACAGGATTTTCTGCGTTTGAAAAATCTGGTGGATGAAATCAAAAAGGCCAATTCAGACCTTGTGTATGCCTTTATTCAGGATCGGGCCGGCCGGGTGCTGGTGCATACCTTTGATCAGGGGTTTCCGGTGGATCTGCGCAATGTCTACCCGGAAAACCAGCCAAACGATGATTTCACAAACATACTTTTGCTGACCAATGAGGGAAAGATTTACGATTTTGTCCAGCCCGTGGAAATCCAGCAGGAGCGGATCGGAACGGTGCGCATCGGCATGCACAGACAGCGGCTGGAAGCCATGATCAACCGACTGCGTCTCTGGATTTTCGGACTCACCGCTGCTGTCACCATTGGTGCCATAATACTGGTTTTGTGGTTTTCCTCAAAATTTACCAACCGGATCAGATGCCTTACAGAATCGGCCAACGAAGTCATCAAAGGCAATCTTGAGGTCCAGTCCGCCCAGGAGCTCAAACGTCAGTGCTGGCAAATCAACAAATGCCAGGCATACTCCTGTCCCGCCTACGGTGATACCCGGCGCAGATGCTGGTATATCACAGGCACCCTTTGTCCTTCCCATCACTTAAAGCAGGATGCCCAGGGCGATTTAAACTGCCTGAACTGCCCGGTTTATCAGCAGAATGCAGGAGACGAGATTCAGGAACTGGCCGAAGCCTTTGATTATATGGCCATGACGCTGCAGGAGCGCATTGAACAGGCCCGCAATGCGGAAAAGGAGCTTTCCAGACAAAAGGAACTGCTGCGCACGACTTTGGACGTCACTCCCGACATGGTGGCCCTGCAGGATGAAAATCTGGTGTACCGGGCCGCCAACAAGGCCTTCTGCTCTTATTTTCAGTTAAATGAATCCGATATTGTAGGAAAAACCGATTTTGATATTTTCAGTGAGTCCCAGGCAGATCAAAATTACCATGAAGACCGGCAGATTCTTCAGACCGGAAAGCCCATGTCAAAAGAAATCAGCGTCAAGCAGGGAGATACGGTCATCTGGTTTCACGTTCTCAAGGTTCCTGTGTACGCCGAGGGCCAGATTTCCGGGCTGCTGCTCACCGCCCGGGATATTACGGTAATCAAGCAGTACCAGGAACGCCTGGTCCAGTCCCAGAAAATGGAGGATCTTGGCCGCCTGGCCGGAGGCGTTGCCCACGAGATCAACACGCCTTTGGGCATTATTCTGGGCTATGCCCAAATGCTGCTCGAAGACGTGGACTCCGACAGCCAGATGGCGGCAGATCTAAAGATCATTGAAAAACAGACCAAAATCTGCAGCAATATCGTTTCGGATCTGCTCGGATTTTCCCGGCAGAGCCAGACCACACGTTCGGACGTGGACATCAATGAATCCATAAAGGAAGTCATCTCCCTGGTGGAGCATACCTTCAGTTTAAACCGGGTTCAAATTTTCCATGAACCGGATCCCAATATCCCGGAAATCGAGGGCGACAAGGACAAGCTCAAACAAGTCTGGTTAAATCTTTTAAACAATGCCCTGGATGCAATTGAGCATGACGGCTGCATCCGGATCACAACCAAGCTTTGTGCCCACCGCCGGCGGGTGGCCATTACCGTCACCGACACCGGCACGGGCATCAAGCAGGAAATTTTAAACAAAATCTTTGACCCGTTTTTTTCCACCAAGCCGGTTGGCAAAGGCACCGGACTGGGTCTGTCTGTGACTTTTGGTATCATTCAGAATCACGGCGGCCGGATCAATGTCTTAAGCCCGGCGCCCAAAGAGTATCTCCAGGAGATGGGCAATCCGGACTTGTGCGCCGGGCCCGGAACCGTATTTCTTGTGGAACTGCCCCTCTGGCAGATGGAGCTTCCGGAAGAAGAGTGCGAGGAACTCGGGCTGCCCCCAAACATACGACAAACCTGATGATTTCGGAGGTATGAGATGAGCAGCATAATGGTGCTTGACGATGTGGAGGATGCCGGTGCCATGATCAAACGCATCCTTGAACGCAAAGGACATTCTGTGGCGGTTTTCACAGAAGAGC
>JAGTVF010000279.1 GCA_018224315.1 Desulfobacterales bacterium
CCATTGCGGTTTCGAGCATGCTCACGGAAATGGCCAGGGGAAAAACCCTGGATGAGGCCAGAAAGATCAGCAACAAGGATGTGGCCAAAGCCCTTGAGGGGCTGCCCAAAAACAAAATGCACTGCTCCAACCTGGGGGCGGATGCACTGCACATGGCCATTCAGAATTATGATGACAAAAAGGCCGGCATCGTGCGCCCCAAAGAGGAAAGAGAGGAGAAGCACGAGCATGGCGACGGTGAAACCTGCTATTGTCCCTATTGTGACGTGGAACTCGATGAGAAAGCCAGCTTCTGCGAGGCCTGTCAGCGGGATCTGACCGAGGAGCATTAAAAACACAGGACATGCCGAAAAGATTCAAAGCAGGAAAATTCACAGCGCAAAGGGAGTTTTTTCATGAATGTGATCAATCTGGACCATATCTCGTTTAATCCGCTTCTTCCGGAAGTCAGGGAGGCCATGATTGATGCGATCAACAGCAAGGATCTGCACAATCCCTCAAGTCAGCACAAAGCCGGGGAAAAATCTGCGGAGATGCTGGCCCAGGCCCGGCAGAACGTGGCCGACCTGATCAATGCCGCCGATCCCAAAGAAGTCGTGTTTACCTCCGGGGGCACCGAATCGGTCAATCACGCCGTAAAAGGTGCGGCCATGGCCAACCGGGAGAAGGGCAATCATATCATTACCACCAACATCGAGCACAATTCGGTGATCCGCAGCTTAAAGCGGCTTTCCGCCCAGGGATTTAAGGTGACGTCCCTGTCGGTTGACGAATCGGGCCGGGTGGATCCGGCTGCTGTGGCCGATGCCATCACAGACAAGACCATCCTGATATCCGTGATGCACAGCAACAATGAAACCGGCACCATCCAGCCCATAGCCGAAATCGGCGCCATTGCCCGGGAAAACAAGGTGCTGTTTCACTGTGATGCCGTGGATTCCGTGGGGGTTGTGCCGGTGGATGTCCAGGCATTAAACGCGGATCTGCTCAGCTTTGCCGCCAATCCTTTTTACGGGCCCACCGGCGCGGGGGGCCTCTATATTCGCCGGGGCACCCGGATTTTTCCCCTGCTTGACGGCGGGGTTCAGGAGCATAACAAGCGGGCGGGCGCGGAAAATCTCATCGGGATCATCGGCATGGGAAAAGCCGCCCAGCTGGCTGCCGCCCACATGGAGGAGCGCCGGGCGCATCTGGCGGATCTGAAAAAATACCTGGTGGACCAGCTGCCCGATTACGTGGAAGAATATATTATCAACACCAATCTGGACCACAGCCTGCCCAACCTGCTCAATATTTCGCTCAAATATATCGAGGGCGAAAGCGTGATGCTGATGCTCGATGAGGAAAACCTGGCCGTGTCCACCAAGTCGGCCTGTGCCACGGGTTCGCTGCGGGCCTCTCACGTGCTGCTCTCGTTGGGGCTCAGCCACTCAGACGCCCAGGGCACGCTGGTGATCGCATGGGGCATTGACAATACCAAAGATGATCTGCAAAAGCTGCTCTCCACACTTTCCGAAGTGGTCAGCACACTGCGCAGCATGTCACCCCTGTATCAGAAATAATTTTTCAACCCATAACCCACAACCCATAACAATTAACAATTAACCCATAATAATTAACACTTAAAACTTAACCACTTAAAACTGCCCAAAAAAAAGCCCTTTCCAACCCGGAAAGGGCTTTTTTTGTCCCCCGGAAAGGGCTTTTTTCGTCTCAGCTGGGCTGGTCGGTCTTACCGGCAGCTTCAATACTGCACTGGGTAAAGTCGATTGTCTTGTTGCATTTGTGGCACTTGTGGGGCCGGTCAAATTCGTCTGAAAAAATTTCCACTTCGGCTCCGCATTCCGGGCATTTGCAGGTAAATGCGCTTAAATTCTTAAATTGCTGGAACCCGGGGCAATGTTGCGGGGTAGACTGTTCTGCCATTTTCACGCCTCCTTGTGATGCATGTTAAACTGAATTGTTTCCGCTGGTTTCTGTTTTTCTAAGTGCAATATAAGCATCCATGCCCGAAAAGACAAAAAATTCCCCGAATTGGTCGATGGCCGTGACAAATCCGTGCAAAGGATTATGTTTTTCATAAACCGGTAATGGATTATTTGCGATGACAAGGAGGCATGGGTATGGAAATTCGGAAAGTATTGTGGCCCACGGATTTTTCGGGCAGCGCGGAGGCGGCTTTGTCGCATGTGCAGTCGTTGAGTCAGAATTACGGAGCAGAGGTGCATGTGCTCCACGTGCTCGAAGACATCATTCATCACCCGGGCTGGTACGGGGATTTTGAATCCCAGCACGTGGAAAAACTCATGGAAAAGGCAAAGCAGAAGGCCAAACAGAATCTGGACCAGATCTGCGCCAATTATTTGGAAGGCTGTCCTTTGTATATCAAGCACGTGGCTGTAGGTGATCCGGCATCAGAAATTTTAAAGCTCATTGACCAGGAAAAAGTGGACCTGGTGGTCATGGCCACCAAAGGCAAAAGCGGGGCATTTGACTACGGCAGTGTGGCCGAACGGGTGACAAAGCACTCCCCCGTGCCCGTGACCACCATCCCGGTGTAAACGCCTGAAAAGGGGTAATGCCCTGGCGGAAAAAGTGTGTTGACATATTTGTTTTACATCAACATAGTGAGTTTGAATCGGTCAAATCCTTTTAATCTTTCTTTAGTAAAGGGGAGGTCAGTATGGCAAAGGTGGAAATCAACACGGAGGAATGTGAGGGCTGTGAGAGCTGCGTGGAACTGTGCCCGGAGGTGTTCGGCTTTGATGAAGACACGGAAAAAGCCTATGTGATCAAACCCGAAGGCGGCCCTGAGGATGAAATCCAGGAGGCCATTGATTCCTGTCCCACGGAGTGTATTTACTGGGAAGAATAACCCTGCTGAAAATTTCAAAAAAGGCCGGCACCTGCAAAGGGCCGGCCTTTTTTTATGGATCCTGGCAGCTTTTTGGCCGTCTATGACGGCCGTTTTTCCATGGGAACAAATTCGCATTCCTCCGGGCCGCAGTATTCGCCGATATATTCCGATGCCGGCCGGTAGAGGGCCGGCTTGGGCGCAGCCCCTGCAAACTGCTCTTCGATAATATGGGCACACCAGCCCGATACCCTGGATATGGCAAACACGGGGGTAAACAGGTCAATGGGAATGCCCATGGCGTAATAGGTGGTCGCAGAGTAGAAATCCACGTTGGGATAGATCTCTGTGCCCTTGAGATCCCGAAAGACTTCCCCGGCCTTTTTGCGCACAGCCTCGCTGAGTTCATACCATTTCAGATTGCCGGTCTTCTCGCCCATCTGCCGGGACATGGGCGCTAAAATCGCCGCTCTGGGATCGCCGTTTTTGTAAACCGCATGGCCCATGCCCATGATCTTTTCCCCGGCTTTTAGCCTGGATTCCACGTACTCGTCCACCCGGTCTGTGGAGTCGATATCTATCAGCATCTGCATGACCCGGGCATTGGCCCCGCCGTGGAGTTCCCCTGAAAGCGAGCCGACGCCGGCGGCTGCGGCCGCATACATGTGTGCGCGGCTGGAAGCCACCTGCCGGGCGGAAAAAGTCGAGGCGTTAAAAGAATGCTCTGCGTGCAGCACCAGGCAGGTATCCATGAATTTTGCGGTTTCCGGGTCCGGGGTTTCCCCTGTGAGCATGAAAAGGAAATTGGCGGCATGCCCCAGCTCCGGTTTCGGGGCCAGGGGCTCCAGGTTGTTTCGGATCCGGTGCCAGGCCGCCATAATGGCCGGGAATCTGGCAATCAGGCCGATGGCCGTATCCGTGGCTTTCTCCCGGCTCAGCACCCCGGCCTCAGGATCATGATTGGCCAGCATGGGCACACAGGCCTGGAGAATGTCCATGGGCAGGGCGTTTTGCGGCCGGGTTTTCAAAGCCGCCAAAAGCTGCTCAGGAAGTGGGGTTTTTTGGGCGATTAGCGCTTTGAAATCCGCCAGCTCCTTTTCCGGGGGCAGGTGTTCAAAGAGCAGCAAATAGGCCACTTCTTCAAAAGTGGCCTTTTCGGCCAGTTCCGTGATGTTATAGCCCCGGTAAACAAGTTTTCCGGCTTTGCCGTCGACCAGGCAGATCCGGGTGCTGGCCACTGGCACCCCCCGCAGGCCGGTGTTGATGATATCGGTGGATTGGGTCATGTATTCCTCCCGGGTGGTTCAACGTTCAGGGTTTAATGTTCAGGGTTGCCGTAAAGGGCCTGCTGCAGTTGGTCTGCCGGCAGAATGTTTTCTTCGCCGGCCGCTTCCTCGATGGTTTTTCCGGTCTCATGGGCCCGGGCGGCGATTTGGGCCGCCTTGTCATAGCCGATATAGGGCACCAGGCCGGTGACCACAGCAAGGCTTTGCCGGATGTTTTGTTCGCATTTTTCTTCATTGGCTTCAATGCCGGCAATGCATTTTTCCGCCAGCCCCCGGCCGGCATTGGCCAGGATATTGATGGAATCAATGAGCTTAAAGGCCGCTACCGGCAGCATGAGATTGAGCTGAAAATATCCGCCCTGGCCGGCTGTTGTCAGTGTTGTATCGTTTCCGATCACATGGGCCGATGCCTGGACTGCGGCCTCACACATCACGGGATTGACCTTGCCGGGCATAATCGATGATCCCGGCAGCAGGGCGGGCAGCCGGATTTCGCCCAGCCCGCACCGGGGTCCGGAGGCCAGCCAGCGGATGTCATTGGCGATTTTGGCAATCCCCACGGCAATGGTTTTGATCACCCCGCTGGTTTCCACCACCGTATCACAGGCAGATTGGGCTTCGAAATGATTGACCGCCTCGCTAAATTCAATCCCGGTTTCTTCGGAAATGGCGGCAATCACCTGCTTTGCCATTTCCGGATGGGCATTTAACCCCGTGCCCACGGCCGTGCCCCCCAGCGCCAGCCGGCAAAGCCGATGCCCGACATCTTCGAGCCGCTGGCGGCCCAGGTTCATTTGCGCGGCATATCCGGAAAATTCCTGTCCCAGGGTCATCACCACCGCATCCTGCAAATGGGTCCGGCCGATTTTCCGGATATGGGCAAATTCCCGGGATTTTTCCCCCAGGCGCTGCTCCAGACTGTTGATGGCCGGCAAAAGTTTGTCCCGGATCAGCAGCCGGGCAGCGATGTGAATGGCCGAGGGCATCACGTCATTGGTGGATTGTCCGCGGTTGACATGATCATTGGGATGCACCGGCGTTTTGGTGTTTTTTTGCCCGGTGAGCAGTTCATTGGCCCGGGTGGCCATCACCTCATTGACATTCATGTTGGCCGATGTGCCCGATCCCGTTTGAAACACATCCACCGGAAACTGGTCATCAAAGCCGCCGGCCATGATTTCATCAGCCGCCTGAACAACCGGATCAACATAATCGGCCGGGATTTGCCCCAGCTGCCCGTTGACCCGGGCAGCCGCCTTTTTGATCCGCGCCATGGCATAAATCAGCTCCATGGGCAGAACCCGGCCGCTGATGGCAAAATGGTCCATGGCCCGCCGGGTCTGGGCGCCGTAATAGGCCCCGGCCGGCACCGCCACCCGCCCAAAGCTGTCTGTTTCGTGTCGGAATTCGGAGTTCAAAATAAGTGATTCAGTTTTAAGTGTTAAGTTTTAAGTGAAATCCTCAGAATCGGGTTTCCTATTATAATTATTAGCATGATGGAAAATCCGTCAAAAAAGTTCGGCAAAATGATTTTTATTGGACAAAATCAGGACCCGGGACCATATTTAAGGCTATCCAAAAACCGTTTTTCCACACTCCCACAATCACTAAACACTTAAAACTTAACACTTAACACTTAAAACTTAAAACTTCACAAACCGGACGGTTCCCATGACACCCAAAAACACCTTTAACGTCATTGACAAACTGGTTTCTGACAATCACACATACCACTTCTGGAGCCTGCCGGCCCTGGCTCAAAACCTGGGCTTTGATCTCGCCGCCCTGCCGTTTTCCATCCGGGTTCTGATAGAGAACCTGCTGCGCAATGAAGATGGCCGGCAGGTGACAGCAGACCATATCCGGTCTCTGGCCCAATGGTCGGCCAAAAACCTTCCCAAAGACGATATTCCCTATAAGCCGGCCCGGGTGCTGATGCAGGATTTCACCGGCGTGCCTTCGGTGGTGGACCTGGCGGCCATGCGCGATGCCATCTCCGGTCTGGGCGGCCGGGCAGGGCAGATCAATCCGCAGATTCCGGTTGAACTCGTCATTGATCATTCCGTGCAGGTGGACCGGTTCGGGGCGGAATCGGCCTTTGCCGTCAACGCCGAAAAGGAGTTTGAGCGCAACCAGGAGCGCTATTCGTTTTTAAAATGGGGGCAGAACTCGTTTGAAAATTTCAATGTGGTGCCCCCGGCCACGGGCATCTGCCACCAGGTCAACCTGGAATACCTGGGCCGGGTGGTGATGCGGGATCAAACAGGGGACCAATCCCTGGTTTACCCCGATACCCTGGTGGGGCTGGATTCGCACACCACCATGATCAACGCCATCGGGGTTCTGGGCTGGGGTGTGGGCGGCATCGAGGCCGAAGCCGTGATGCTGGGCCAGCCCTATTACATGCTGGCCCCTCCGGTTCTGGGTTTTGAACTCACCGGGCAGCTCCAGCCCGGGGTCACGGCCACAGACCTTGTGCTGACCATCACCCAAATGCTGCGGCAAAAAGGCGTGGTGGGCCAGTTTATTGAGTTTTTCGGACAGGGCCTGTCGCGTCTGCCCGTCCCCGACCGGGCCACCATCGCCAACATGACTCCGGAGTTCGGGGCCACCACCACATTTTTCCCGGTGGATGAGCAAACCCTTAAATACCTGGCCTTTACCGGCCGGTCCAAAGACCATGTGGAGCTGGTGCGCCAATATCTCCGGGCCCAGCACCTGTTTCTGGAAGACCAGAGCCCGGCCCCCGGGTTTTCCGATGTCTTGCGCCTGGATCTGGGCACCGTGGAGCCGTGCCTGGCCGGTCCCCGTCGTCCCCAGGACAAAATCGTCCTGTCTGCAATGAAACAACAGTTTCAAAAAGATTTTGACGAAATTTTTTCCAAAAACACCCAGGGGGAAAAAGATCCCAGATGGGAGGCCGAGGGCGGGGCCGTGGCCGGAGACGAGCCCCTGCAGGGCCGCATGGTGCACAGAAAACCCATGGACAGCCAGGGGATTTTTGTAAAACGACCATTTCAGAGTTTTTTTCTGGATCACGGGTCTGTGGTGATCGCCGCCATTACCAGCTGCACCAACACCTCCAATCCGGCCGTGCTCCTGGGTGCCGGGCTCATGGCCAAAAAGGCCGTGGAGCGCGGACTTCAGGTCAGACCCTGGGTGAAAACCAGCCTGGCCCCGGGCTCCCGGGTGGTGACCGATTACCTGGAGGCTGCGG
>JAGTVF010000280.1 GCA_018224315.1 Desulfobacterales bacterium
CAATGGATCGGGATTTCCGGCCATAATATCCCCAGCTTTGAAATTTTTCTGTCTCCGGACTGGCGCGGCACCCGGGGGGTGTATACGGCCGATCAACCCACTTACCGAAGCGGAAACCGGGTGGAAGGCATCCGTCTGGAATTTGACAAGGGCCGTGTGATCCATGCCAGGGCCGAAACCGGCGAAGCCTTTTTGTGCAATCAGCTTCAAATGGATTCAGGCGCGGACAAGGTCGGAGAGTTTTCCCTTACAGACCGGCGCTTTTCCAGGATTGACCGGTTTATGGCCAACACCCTGTATGACGAAAATTACGGAGGCGCTTACGGCAACTGCCATATTGCTCTGGGCAGCGCCTATTCCGACACCTATGCCGGAGATGCCGCCAATCTGACCCCGTATGCCAAAAAGCAGCTGGGTTTCAATGATTCGGCCCTGCACTGGGATCTGGTCAATACGGAAAAAAAACGGGTAACCGCCCAACTCGCAGATGGTGGAAAAACAGTGATTTATGAAAACGGGCAGTTTCAGCACAATGGATAAGACCGATTTTTTGACCCGCCCCTTATTGCTGGAAAATCCGGTCCAGAAATATGCATGGGGCTCAACAACAGCTATCCAGAAAATCCTGGGTGCAGAACCAGACGACCGCACCCCCTGGGCCGAGCTCTGGATGGGGGCCCATCCCAAGGCGCCTTCCATGGTCCAGGTCAATGGCGCACAGGCGCCTTTAAACGAATTGATCCAAGAGCATCCCCGGGCCTTTCTGGGTGCGGACACGGCATCCGCATACAGCAACACCCTGCCCTATTTGTTTAAGGTCCTGGCCGCCAGGCAGCCCCTTTCCATCCAGGCCCATCCGGATACCCGGCAGGCCCGGCAGGGATTTGACCGGGAAAATGAACAGCAAATCCCCATTGATGCGGCTCACCGCAATTACCGGGATCCCTGGCCCAAGCCCGAGCTCATCTGCGCCATCGAACCTTTCGGGGCCCTGATCGGATTTCGCAGCCCGGAGATAATTTGCAGCCTTGGCCGGCGGTTTTTCCCCAAAAGCCTTGACCGCCCGCTGCAGGCCCTGGAAACCCGGCCGGATGCATCCGGCATCCGGGCGTTTTTTCATGAACTAATGACCCTGGAACCCGCACACCAGACTGAAGTGCTCCATGAAGCCCTGGCCAACGCCAGGACCAGTGATACCCCTGAGGGCTACTGGATTGACCGGCTTCACCAGAGCTATCCCGGTGATCCGGGCGTGCTGGCACCCATCTATCTCAATCTTCTGGAAATCCCCCCGGGACGGGCCGTGTTTCTGCCCCCGAAAACCATGCACGCCTATTTGTACGGCACAGGCATGGAAATCATGGCCAATTCCGACAACGTGCTGCGCGGCGGGCTCACGGCCAAGCACGTGGATGTGGCTGAGCTTTTAAACACACTGGAATTTGCGCCATCCTTTCCAGACCCGGCAGCCCCGGAGAAAATGGATTCTGCAGAACAGCGCTTTTCAGCACCGGCTGACGAATTCTGCCTTTCTGTCATCCGCCTTGATCCGGATACCCGGTATTGCTCCCCCGAAGAGCACAGCGCAGATATTTTGTTTTGCATAGACGGTCAGGCGAAAATACGCAAAACCAGGACAAATACCCGCCTGGATCTTGGACAAGGGCGGGCTGCGATCGTGCCGGCGGCTGCAGGTGCCTATGAAATAAGCGGCCGCGGGAAGATATGGAAAGCCGGAGTCCCGCAATGAACCTCTTTTGCGGCCAAAAACAGCCGGCTGCGCTTCGGGTCAATGAAATTTTTTACAGCATCCAGGGCGAATCCCTGTATATGGGCAGACCCTGTGTTTTTGTGCGCCTGACCGGATGCAACCTGCGGTGCACCTATTGCGATACCGGTTATGCCTACACCCGGGGCCGGTTCATGGGTATCGAACAAATCCTTTCCAGGGCCGGGGCTTATGGTGTGGATCTGGTGGAGATTACCGGCGGCGAGCCCCTGATGCAGCCCCACACACCGGATCTGGCCGAAGCCCTTCTCGCAAAAGGCTTTGAGGTGATGATTGAGACAAACGGCACCTATCCCATTGACCTTGTACCGGATGCGTGCATGCGAATCATGGACATCAAATGCCCGGCATCCGGAGAAAGCCTTAAAACCGATTTTGACAACCTGAACCGGCTGGGTGGAAACGACCAGGTCAAATTTGTGATCTGCAACCGCAAAGACTATGATTACGCCCGCCACATCCTCAAACATTACTGGTCCGGCCGGCCGCCGGTGCCGGTTTTGATCTCGCCGGCCGCCGGCCGGCTGGCGCCGGCTTCAGCAGCAGCCTGGATTCTTGAAGACCGGCTGGATGTGCGGCTGCACCTGCAGCTGCACAAAATTCTGTGGCCAAATGAAAAACGCGGGGTATAGCATTACAGGAGATATGAAATGGAAGACCAGCCCCGGGCAGTGGTGCTTTTAAGCGGCGGGCTCGATTCAGCCACCACCCTTGCCATTGCCCGGCATCAGGGGTTTTACTGTTACACGCTTAGCTTTGACTATGGCCAGCGCCATTATCACGAACTGGCGGCATCCGAAAAAATCTCCCGGGTCCTGGGAGGGGGTGAACACCATGTGGTGCGCCTGGACATGCGCGAGATCGGCGGCTCTGCCCTGACTTCGGATATGGCGGTGCCGCCCGGCAGCTCAGACAGGCCGGCCGAAATGGATATCCCGGTCACCTACGTGCCCGCGCGCAACACCATTTTTCTTTCCGTTGCCCTGGCATGGGCTGAAGCCCGGCGGGCGGGCGACATCTTCATCGGCGTAAATGCCGTGGACTACTCTGGTTATCCGGACTGCCGGCCCGAATATCTGGCCGCCTTTGAAGCCATGGCCAATCTGGCCACCAAAATGTCGGTGCGGGAAAATCAGCCCGTCCGCATCAATGCCCCCCTGCTTTATCTGAAAAAATCAGAAATCATCCAAAAGGGCATGGCCCTGGGTGTGGACTACAGTCTGACCCACTCCTGCTATGATCCCACACCCGGCGGCCTGGCCTGCGGCCGGTGCGATTCCTGCCGGCTGCGGCAGAAAGGGTTTGCAGATGCACGGGTCCCGGACCCCACGCGGTACGCCGCCGATCAAAAATAAAACCAAACCCAGAGCCGGCACTCCCTACCAGCCCATGGGCACCAGAAACGCTTTGCCGGTCATCTGAAGGGATTTGTCCGCTTCGGTTTTGCACTTTTCGCTCACTGAACGGATCAGATGGCCCGCAGCAGTCTGTGTCCAGAACCAGCGGGTAAACTCCTGACTGGTGGGTGGTGCTGCGCCCGGCTGATAGCTGGCCGCCTCGTAGTAAAAGGTTTTCAAATCCTGGACCGCAAGGCGGATGGCCACGGCCAGGGTCATTTCCGGATCATCAGGTTTTGGAGATCGATCCAACAGGTAGTCAGACAGCAGGTCCGCAGCTGCATTTGGTTTAAAATTGGCCACAGCCGTGCGGTTTTGCTCCTTGCGGCGCTTGTCATACCAGGGCATCAGCTCGGTCATCTCCCGGCCCAAAGCGAAAACCTGTTTTTCCAGATCGGTTTCCGCCTGTTCAGGGTCGGAAAAACTGATTGGACAGGACCATGCCTCCTGCGCCGCATCGGAATCATCTTCCCGCGCCGGTGCTTCCTCTAAAAAATCAGCCAGTACAGGTCCGGATTGGGCCCCGAGAAGTTCCAGGGCCGAAACCAGCACTTTTGTCTGAAAATCCGGATCATCGGGCACACCCAGGGGGCGGCCCAGGTCAAAAGGCACCCACAGGGCCCGGGGAGGACGGATTTTTTCCGTGTGCTCCCGGATCAGACTGATCTGGGTGGTGGCAATGCCTTCGGCTTCCAGAAAGTGGGCCAGCGCGCCCACGGCGCGCGTGCAAAACGGTCAGACCGGGATCAGAAGGGCGGCATCCACATTATCGCCTTTGAGCAGGCCGGCCAGATTTTTGGCAGAAGGTGCCATTTTCGACGGGTCAGCAGCGCCCATAAAGGAATAATGAAAATTGGCCACACTGCCGATCCGGTTTTCATCCGCCAGCTGCCGGAGCCGGTCAATGGGAAAAACCACATTCCAGTCCTGCTGGAACCCGGTGCGGTCAAAATTGGTGGAAATATGGGTCATGACCAGATCCTCTGCCTGACTGGTGCCGTCGATCACCCGAAAATCACCGTCCATTCCCCCAAAGGGGCGGTCGCCCCGGCGATGAAGCCCGGCGGTGGATATCAGCGCGATTCGCTGATTTGCCAGTTCCGGGACATCGACCCAGGGCGTGTGATCAAACTGCGGACAAGGCAGGTCAGCAATGTGGGAACGCATGGGTTCCGCCAAATTTTCAAGTCGCGCCATGATGCCCTCCTCTTTTGAACAATTACGTTACTGTATAATTTTAGGCCAAATTGACTGTCCGGTTTGCACAGTGTTTATATGATGGCCTGGCAAGGCAGCGGCAGTTTTTCCCTTGAGGTCACTACGCTGCATTTCCGGCAGGTTTCCCGGGTTGGTTCCCGCTCACACCCTTGACACCGGCTTACCAGATCCATGGCTTCACTGATTTCGACTTCCAGTTTCTGATAATCGGCGATTTTTGTTTCAACCGCGCGCTTTTGCTCTTCAAGCAGGGCCAGGACCCGTCTGCTTGCTTCATGGCCAGTGGCACCGTTTTTTCGGGCCTCGTAAAGGGCCCTGATCTGTTTTAGGGCAAAACCGGCATCCCGGAGTTTTTGGACAAAAAAGACC
>JAGTVF010000281.1 GCA_018224315.1 Desulfobacterales bacterium
CCTATGACCTGGAGACCCCGTTGTCTGAGATCCGCAGGACCTACCGCTTTGACGTCTCCTGCCAGGGCTCTGTGCCCCAGTCCATTATTGCCTTTCTCGAAGCTGAAACCTGGGAGGATGCCGTGCGAAACGCCGTGTCTTTGGGCGGGGATGCCGACACCATGGCCGCCATTGCCGGTGCTGTGGCCGAGGCCTTTTTCGGCATGCCCGAAGATACGGCATCCAAGGCGGTTGCACATCTTGACCACACCCTAAAAGAGGTGACAGGAGCTTTTTCCCGGCGCTTCGGTCTGTCTTATCATGGCATTTTCACCCGCAGGTAAGCTTATATGGCACGGCAAAAAAATATGAACGGAGAAAGCCGGGTGGAAAAACTGATCCGATTTTTCAAAAACATGCCCGCAAAAACCCCGGATACATCCGAGACGGACTATACCGGCTGGCACCAGAGCGAGGAAGAATATCAAAGGCAGCAGCAGCAGTGGCTAAACCAGGTGCAGGAGCGCAAAAAGCAGAAACGGCCGGGCCATGACAAAACCCGAAAATGAGGCCCCTGAAGGCCTGGTCCGCCGGGTGACATGGTGGGGGCTTGGCGTCAATATCCTGCTTGCAGCCTTCAAGGTGACCGCCGGATGGCTGGGCCACAGCCAGGCCCTGGTGGCAGACGGGATCCACAGCATCACGGACACGGTTACAGACATGGCCGTAATCCTGGGCTCCTATTTCTGGTCCCGGCCCGCAGACCTTTCCCACCCTTACGGCCACAAACGCCTGGAGACAACGGTTTCCATATTCATCGGCGCAATGCTGTTTCTGGCGGGTGCGGGCATCGGCTGGGATGCGGTCACATCCGTGCACAAGGTCCATGCCCATAACGTCCGCATGATTGCCCTGGCAGCTGCGGCTGTATCCATTGTGATCAAGGAAATGTTATACCAGTGGACCCGGCGGGTCGGCCGGCGTGCCAATAGCCTGGCCCTGGCGGCAAATGCCTGGCATCACCGGCTGGATGCGTTCAGCTCCGTTCCGGTGCTTGCTGCCGTGGCTGTTTCCTTTGTCCGCCCGCAGTGGCACCTGGTCGATCATGTGGCCGCATTTTTCGTGGCCATTTTGATCTGCTATGCCGCCATCGGCATTATTGCTTCCGGGTTTAAGGAACTGGTGGACCAGGGCGCGCCCCCTGAGGTATACGAACAGATTCGGCAGATCGTAACCACCCATCCGGCGGTTGTCCAGGTGCACAACATTCGTACCCGTTATGCCGGCAGTCAGTTGTGCGTGGATCTGCACGTGGTGGTTGACAGTGAAATGAGTGTTTACGAGGGCCACCGGGTAGCCGAAGAGGTTAAAGCCCTGCTTTTGCACCAGGGCCCTGAGATATTGGACGTGGAAGTCCATATCGAGCCCGTGGAGGCAGCCCTGCCCGATAAGGAATGCAGGCGGTTTTGAAATGAAGTTTCATGTTGTGCATTATGCCCGGGGGGCTGAAAAAGCCCGGGGCCTTGCGGTTGTCATTGATGTGTTCAGGGCTTTTTCTGCTGCCTGCTATGCATTTGACCAGGGAGCAAAAAAAATTGTGGCCGCAGAAAGCCTGGATGCAGCCCGGGCGGTGAAGCAGAAACACCCCGATTATCTGCTCATGGGAGAGCGCCACGCCAAAAAGCCCCCGGACTTTGATCTGGGCAACTCCCCGTCTGAGATCGCGGCAACAGACCTTACCGGCAAAACCCTGGTGCATTCCACCCATGCGGGCACAAGGGCGCTTCTGGCCGCGCGCGGCGCACAAACCGTGATCACGGCAAGCTTTGTCAATGCCGCCGCGGTTGCCCGCTATATTGCCCGGACTTGCCCGGATGACGTTTATCTGGTCTGCGCCGGGTTTGAGGGGAAAAGTGAGGCCCTGGAAGATGTGTTGTGCGCCGGTTATATCCGGCAGCTGGTCTGCGGGGACAAACCCGACGTTGGCCCCATGGCCCAACAGCTCAAAACCGCTGCTTCAGCCCTGCGTTTTTTTGATCCCAAAGACCCCCACTCGCCTGAGGCGGATTTTTACATGTGCATGGATGCCAACCGTTTTGACTGCGTTATCACAAAAACAGAAGCCGATAAGGCCACCTGCGTGCTAAAGCCCGTGTTTGGCAGCTCAGTTTAGGTCAGACCGGCTGCGCCGCATGCCGGGCGGCCAGATCCATCATTTGCTGGTAGTCTTCAGGCGTGTCCATGTCCCGGACAATGGCCGGATCATTGAGCTCTACCCGGCAGACCCGGCCGGCATTGGCCCGGACCACGGCATTTAACGGGGTGCCATGGGCAGCGGCCCTGCACAGTTTTATGGGAAAAACAGTGGGGTGTCCGCCCCGGCGGTTGTAAACCGGCAGAAGGATGGAGTCCGGGTTTTTTCGATGAAGTGCGGCAAGATCGGCATAGGTGCTTTGGGCCACCAGGGGATGGTCGCACAGGGCCACCATGACCCCGGTTATCTTATCGGGCAGCAGCGCCATCCCGCAGGCAACCGAATCGGCCATCTGGCTGCCGGGCTTCGCATTGAGGGCAATCTCTGCCGGAAAATCCTTTATCACAGGCCGAATCCGGTCCTGGTTTTCCCCGAGCACCACGATCACATGGTCCACGCCGGCATTGCAGATCCGGCCGAGACACAATCGTATGGCCGGCTCACCCAGCACAGGGAGAAGCTGTTTGATCCGGCCCATCCGGCCCGAGGCGCCCGCAGCCAGCACGATGACCCCGGTTTTTGCAGGCATTTTGCCTCCTTTGGGAAATGAGTTGGCCCACAATGCTGAAACCGATCTCCTGCGGGGTTTTTGCACCGATATCGAGTCCGGCAGGCGTGTAAATCCGGTTGAGATCGGCATCGGAAAACCCGGCAGTTCTCAGTTTTTCAAAAAACGCCGCCTTCTTGCTTTTGCTGCCCAGCAGGCCGATATAGCGCGCCGGGGTTTTCAGGGCGTTTTCCACCACGGTGTAATCATGGGCATGGCCCCGGGTGCAGACAACCACAAAGGTATCCGTATCCACCGGGATTTGGCAAAACAGCTCTTCAAAGGCGCAGGCCTTGACCTGGTGGACATCCGGCAGGTTTTCCGGGCTCAGGATGTCCTGCCGGTCGTCGGCTGCGGTTACGCTAAAGCCGGCATACGCCCCCAGCCGGCAGACGGCCTGTCCCACGTGCCCGGCACCGCAGACGATCAGGCGCGGTGCCGGAAGCACCGGCTCCATATACAAACTCACCTGCCCGCCGCATACATGGCCCGACGACCGGGTCAGATCCATATGGATCAGTTCCGGACCGCCGCCCCGGCGGATCAGGTCCCGGGCTTTTTTGCCCGCCTCCTGCTCCATTGCCCCGCCGCCCACGGTGCCTACAGTATGCCCGTCTTCGGCAACCAGCATCTTTGCTCCCGGGCCGGCCGGAACCGATCCCCGGCTGTCCACCACAATGACCAGAGCACAGGCCATGGCCTGCTGTTTGTACTGATAAAGGGCCTCCAATACCGCTGTGTCTGTCAAGATTCTTCCCGCTTTGGTTTATGCCGCCCTGGCGGCGGCATGCAATTGTTCTTCAACAACGCCTTTGAAAAGATTTAACTTGTAGGCGTTCTGACTCAGGGGATCGGCATCTTCAACCACGGCTTCGGCTGCTGCTGCAATGGCTTCCGCATCCAGGCGCTTTCCGTTGATGGCCTGCTCCACGGCCCGGCTGCGCCATGGCACCGGTGCTGCCCCCGAGAGAAACACCCGCGCGTTTTTGACCCGGCCGCCGTCTGTTTCAAGGGCCAGGGCCAGCCCGGCCAGGGCAAAATCCCAGGAGCGCCTGGCCCTGACCTTGCGGTAGGCGCTGTAACGATTTTCTCCCGGCGGCGGCAGTTCGATGCGGGTGATGATTTCGCCGGGTTTTAAAACGGTTTCTGCATGTACATTCTGTTTGGGCAGCACATGGAGCTTTTCCACTTCAATGCTTCTGGCGCCGTCCGGGCCGGCAGCCCTGACCTTTGCCCCCAGTGCGGCCAGCGGCGGGGCGGTATCTGAAGGATGGGTGATGGCGCAGATGCGATCGTGGCCGAATATTGCATGAAACTGGTTTTCTCCGTCAATGGCATAACAAATATCACCGCC
The DNA here is from genome assembly GCA_018224315.1 of Desulfobacterales bacterium. GTDB lineage: Bacteria > Desulfobacterota > Desulfobacteria > Desulfobacterales > Desulfosalsimonadaceae > Desulfosalsimonas. The sequence goes on from JAGTVF010000281.1 coordinate 4,135, forward strand.
TTTTCGCAGGCAGGCAAACTCTCCCCGGTAATACCAGCACCTGGGCTTCTGGCAGAGATTTCCGCCAAGGGTACCCTGGTTTCTGAGCTGGGGGCTGGCCACTTCAGCCGCACCCTGTGCCAGACCCGGGTATTTTTCCCGGACCAGGGGATTTTCCGCCACCTGGGTGATGGTGGCCAGCGCGCCGATGGACAGCCCCCCGCCTGCGGTTTTTTTGATCTCGCAGAGCTCGGCAAGGGCGCTGAGGCTGACCACCTTGTCCACATCCATGATTTTTTCGCGCAGGCATCCGAGCAGGTCTGTGCCCCCGGCATGCAGGGCTGCCCCCTTTGTGTTGAAATGCCGGATCGTATCCTTGAGCGTTTCCGGACGGACGTATGAAAAATGCGGCAGCACGGTTTATCCCTCCTTTTGTAAATCCAGATGTCTGCGCACTTCAAGCGGCGTGACCGGAGCCCGGGTAAACCGGATGCCGGTGGCCATATAAAGGGCGTTTGCAATGGCCGGGGCCGTGGGGATGGTCACCGGTTCTCCCAGGCCCTTGGCCCCGGTGTTGTTGGCTTCCGGATCATCGATTTCAATTGGCAGGCTTTCCATGTCCGCGGGCACGTCTAAGGCAGTGGGCAGCTTGTAGTCGTGCCAGTTGCGGTTGCACAGTTTGCCGGTCTGCCGGGTATCAAGCTGCCGGAATTCGGTTAGGCCAAAACCGATTCCCATGACAATGCCGCCAAACACCTGGTTGTCATATGTGAGCCGGTTCATGACCCGGCCGCTGTCATGGGCCGCCAAAAAGCGCAAAATCCGGATTTCGCCGGTTTTCTGGTTGACCTCGAGTTCGCAGAACTGGGCGCCGAAGGGGTTGACGGTTTTTCCGGACGGATTGGGCCCGCGGTAGCCAACCCCCACCACAACGCCGCGTTTTTTCAGGCGGCTGACCTCGGTGACCCGTATCCGTTTGTCTTTGTCGCTTCTGGAAACGATTTCCGCCCCATTGTAGTCCAGGTCTTCTGCCGGGACCCCAAGGTCCACGGAGGCCATTTCAAGCACCCGGCGTTTGACCTCCACGGCTGCATTGCGCACCGTCGGCGCCTCTGTGGGCACGGTCTTGCTGCCGCCGCTGGGCGTGGCATACTGGGTGGTGCCCGTATCTGCATGCTCGATCTGGATCATTTCGGGCTTCACTCCGAGTTCCTCGGCCGCCACCAGCGCCATGATCGTCTTGGTGCCGGTGCCGATATCGCTTGCCCCCATGTTGAGGTTTACCGATCCGTCCCGGAACAGCTTGATCACCACCGTGGAGGGCTGTCCTCCGCCGCCGACAATCCACAGGCAGGCCGCCATGCCGGCGCCGCGCTTTACATGGCTGTTTGATTGGTTGTGCTGCCGGGCTTTTTTTACGGCGTCTTTCCAGCCGAACTTTTCAGCTCCCTCCCGGATGCACCTGGCAAGCCCGGTGGTGGTATAGGGCATGCCGCCCCGGGCCTGGCTGACTTCGGGGATGTTTTTTAGCCGCAGATCCACCGGGTCCATGCCGGTTTTTTCCGCCAGTTCATCGATCATCTGCTCCAGGGCCCAGCTTCCCTGGGGATGGCCGGGAGCCCGAAACGGCCGGGCCGGGCCTGCGTTGATGTAAACATCGTTTGAACGGCAGGAAACATTGTCGCATTGATAAAGATCCCGGATGAGCCAGTCCACCAGCGAGGTGCCGCCTGCCGGGTATGCTCCGCTCGGGCCCGTGCACCGGAAATCAAGGGCGGTCAGGGTTCCGTCATTTTTTATCCCTGCTTTCAGGTGCATGGTGCTGGCCGGCCGGTTGCCCACGCTCAGATAGGTTTCCTCCCGGGTGAGTATCATTTTGACCGGACGGGCGGCCTGCCGGGCCAGCAGGGCGGCCAGCACAGTGTATTTGCCGGGCTGCAGCTTGCTGCCAAAACCGCCGCCCATGTAATGGCCGATCACCCGGACCCGGGAAAAGGGCAGGTCAAGAACTTCGGCGATGGTGGACTGCACAGCGTAGACGCCCTGGCTCGATTCCCATATGGTAAGCCGGTCTCCTTCCCAGTTGGCCACGCATCCATGCAGTTCCATGGGGGTGTGGAGCTCGCACTGGGTGTGGTAAGTCCTCTCCACTACCGTATCTGCCCGGGCAAATCCTTTTTCACTATCGCCGCGTGAATATTCATCCTTTCCGACAAGGTTGCCAGTTTTATGCACTTTGGGTGCATTTTCGTCCATGGCCCGGTCATGATCGGCCAGATGCGGCAAAACTTCGTATTCCACATGGATTTCCGCCAGCGCGTCCCGGGCCTGGTAGGGGGTGTCTGCGGCCACCGCGGCCACGGCCTCGCCTTCAAACCGGCAGTGCGGATCCAAAAGCGGGACTGTAAAATCATCATAGCGCCATTTCAGGTTTTTGGCCTCGGCTGAATCCCCGGTCATCACCGCCCTGACCCCGGGCATTTTCCGGGCCCGGCCGGCATCGAGTTTTTTGATCCGGGCATTGGGGTGCGGGCACCGGAGTAGGGCGCCGTAAATCATGTTGGGCAGCTTGATATCCGAAGGATAGACGGCTGTGCCGCTTAGCCGTTCATACCCGTCAACCCTCGGGGTGGGCTTTCCCACCACTGCGGTCTTTTCCCAGAATTTCGGTTTGGCTCCCGGCTCGGGTGTTTCCGGTACTTCCAGGCCCCGGGTGTAATAAATATTGTCATCCTGTGCCATGGCCCCCCCTTATTTGTTTTTCAGGCTTGCAGCTTTTTTCCCGGCCCGGAATATGTTTTTGTACGCCCCGCAACGGCAAAGATTGCCGGACACTGCTGTGCGGATTTCATCTGTGCCGGGATCGGGGTTTTTGCGCAGAAGGCCTTCCACGGACATGATCTGGCCGGGGGTACAGTAGCCGCACTGGTAGGCGTCTTCTTCCAGAAACGCGGTCTGCACGGGACCGAGTTGTTCGCCGTCCATCAGGCCCTCCACTGTGGTGATTTTGCGGCCCTCGGCTTCCACCGCAAGGGTCATGCAGGCGTATCTGGGGATATTGTCGATAAGAACCGTGCATGCGCCGCATTCGCCCCGGCTGCAGCCTTCTTTTGTGCCGGTCAGGCCGATCACCTCTCGCAGAACATAGAGCAGGCTCCATCGGGGTTCTGCCAGGACTTCCTGTTTTGCGCCGTTGACATGCAGGCGGATTTTTACCGTGTTTTCGGCAGGAATCATCTTTTCCGGCGGCGCCGGCTCCGGCCGGGCGGCCATGGCCACGCCGGCAAAGGATGCGCCCACGGCCCCTGTGCCGATGATCTGCATAAATCCACGGCGTGTGACCCCGCCACCGGGTTTTTTTTCATCATAATGCATATACACCTCCGTGCCGGGCTGTCTTGATGACCATTGTTTTTTGGTGGAAAAATGAAGCAACAGGTTGATTTGTAGATCTATAGCGCATTTCCTGGTGCCGCGAAAATACAGGATAACCCCTATTTAATGCTTCCCGGGACAGTAGAGAAGCGATGCATTGCTTGCTGTTCGGGGATGAAATTGCTAAATTCAAAACATGTTATTGACTATTTAACCCCGATTTGGCCGGGGCTGAAACGGCCCACAAGGAGAAGCCATGCAGCAGCAGACAGGAAAAGACCAAAACCCGCATCAGCCAAACCGGAACGGCAATGGCCCGCAGTTTACAAGCCCCTGGTATGCCAGTCAGAACTATACCTATCATCTCTGGATTGTCATGATTTTGATGCTGGCCCTTTTTGGCTGGAGCCTTTACATGTCCGGAAAGGGGCCCGAAAAGATCAGCTACACCACCTTTCTTTCCCAGCTGGATCAGGACAATGTGGCCCAGGTGACCGTACAGGGCGACGAAATCCGGGGAAGCCTGAAAGAGGCCGCGGAAAAAACTTCCGGCCGCCAGGATCAAACCTATGAAAAATTCATCACATATTTCCCACCGTTTGGTGACGATGACCTGATGGCGGCCCTTGACGCCAATGATGTGGAGGTCACAGCAGTGCCCGAGCCGGATACGAACTGGGGGTATCTGATCGTCACCCTGCTGCCGTTTGTGATTCTCATTGGTTTGATTTATTCCCAGTACAGGCGTTTCCAGGGCCAGGGCGGCGAAGGCCTGTTTTCCATCGGGCAGAACCGTGCCCGGCTGTATCAACGCAGTCAGGAGTCCACCCGATTTGACGATGTGGCAGGCGCCCAGGGCGCAAAAACAGAGCTGCACGAACTGGTTGCGTTTTTAAAGGACCCGGGCAAAATCCGGGAACTGGGCGCGGAAGTGCCCAAGGGGGTGATGCTGGTGGGACCGCCGGGAACCGGCAAGACCCTGCTGGCCCGGGCTGTGGCCGGAGAGGCGGACGTGCCCTTTTTTTCCATCACCGGATCGGATTTCATGGAGATGTTTGTGGGGGTGGGGGCCAAACGGGTGCGCAGCCTGTTTCAGGACGCCAAGAAAAACGCTCCGGCCATTATTTTCATCGATGAAATCGATGCCATCGGCCGCCGCAGGGGTGCCGGCCTGGGCGGGGGCCACGATGAACGCGAGCAGACATTAAATCAGCTGCTCTCTGAGCTCGACGGATTTGAAGAAAGCCAGAGCGTGATCGTTATGACCGCCACAAACCGACCGGATGTGCTGGATCCCGCACTGATGCGCCCGGGCCGGTTTGACCGCC
>JAGTVF010000282.1 GCA_018224315.1 Desulfobacterales bacterium
AATCAGGGAAATGCCGAACACGGCCTGATTTTTCCAAAAATTTAGAGAAGGGAAACCGTATTTCATCGCCTCTGCTCTCCGGGAACGATAAAAACAGAACAAGCGGCCTTATCGGCGATGAACTGGGCCGTGGAGCCCATGATCTGTTCAAAGGCACTTTGATTGTCAGACTTGCCGATAATCAACAAGTCCACCCCGCAGCGCCTGGCTGTGTGCACGATCCTGGCCTTGGGAAGGCCAACCACATCCAGGGTACTGACCTCTTGAAAGGCATGTTCACACCCAGCCTTTAACCGGTTGAGGTTTTGCCGGGCCATTTCCCGGCGCTCGGCCTCAGCTTGCGGATCCGGGGCCCTTTGCCCGACATGCAGGATGCAGAGGCTCTGGGCGACAAAGTCCGGATTGGTCAGGTAAGGCATGACATGGCTGTCTGTTATCCGAAAATTGGTGGTGTACATGACCTGATTTATTTTCTGTTCTCTGGCCATGAAAACCGGGTGCTTGTACACAAAGACCGGAAGATCGGCCATACGGACGATATCTGCCTCAACACTGCCCAGCAGCGCCTTCGGCAAAGCCCATTTCCTTTTCCATAAAACACTCAAAAAGTCGGCATCCAGTTCTGCGGCCATGGTCAATATTTCAGAAGCAATATGGCCCTGCCTAAAGTACATATCCACCGTAAAGCCCAGTTCCCGAAGCTTCAGGGCATAGGCACGGATGGTATCCGTGAACTGCTCTTGTTTTTTCCCTTTTCCGTTATTGGTGCGCACATGGACCAGAAAAACCTGTTTGATCCCAAAATATCTCAAAAGGCCGGCCATGGAGACGATTTTTTGCTCCGACTCCTTTAAGCTCAAAGGGATGACCGCGCGGGCGAGCCGCAATTCTTTTTTGTCCATTGTATTTCAGGCCCTTAAGACAATATGAACCGCGGAGCGCTTTGCATAATCTCTTTCATCAGCAGCACCCCCCTCCCGAACAGCATTCCCCGGAACCCGGCGTTGTGCTGCCCGTAAGGGAAATCACGCCGGCGCCCTGAATGGTATTTTTGCCGGAACCGCCTGTATCTAAGGGTTCATCGAGCCCCAGCAGCTCAAACAATTCTTTTTTGTCCGGATACCGGCCGGATACGACCAGTTCATCGTCTACATAGACCAAAGGGAGTCCTTCCTGGCCCAGTTCGGCCATGGATTCCCGTACAGCCTTGTTTTCAGCAAAGGCCTGGGGCTCCTGGGACAGGTTGAAGCGATGGACCTCGATGCCTTGAGCTTCCGCCTTTTTGAGCATTCCGGCGAACTCAACGAGTTGCTCGCTGACACTGGTGCCGCATACCCCGGTGGAACAGCACATGGGCGGGTCGTATACCTTAAGGGACACGGCCTTTTTCTTTTCTTGCAAAGACATTGATTCAGCTTTTGCATCAAAGGATTGTTCGATAAACCGCTGCATGGCATTCATGCCGCCTTTCTGCACCTGGGCGCCGATGGCAAGGGCCTGTTGGATATCCGCCTCGCTGATGCCCAGTTCATCGGCCAGATCCACGTGATGGGTCAGGCACGGCTGGCAGTTTGCCGCCACTGATGCCCCGATGGCAATGAGTTCTTTTGTTTTTTCCTCCATTTTCAATCTCCTTCTAAAATTTATTTTCAATGTTTATTTAGCCAATTGGCTAAATAAACATTGAAAATAAAGCCCGATACCGGAGTTGTCAAGAAAAATTCTTCAAACCTATAGGAAATAATGGCAGGATCAACGCCTGCGGCAGGCCGCAGAAGGCCTCAGGCACCGTCGGACTATCCGCCCAGATGCGATTTCATTCCTGCGTTTTTCTTTTGCTCGCTGCGCCTGATCAATTCCTTTATCAAGCGCAGCGCCTCGTTTCCGTCCTCATCGAGAAGGGCCGCTTTCATTTGCATTTCTTCCTGGTCGGTGATTTCAATGACAATCAAAATATCTCTCCGTGTTCCGGTTTTTCAGGCAAGCCTGCATGCGGGCCGGGCGCAGCCCTTTTTGGTCATGACAATCTGCCAGAGATTGGTATGCCGGGAACGAAACACACCGGCGCAACTCAGCAGGTAGAACTTCCACATCCGGTAGAAACGCTCACCGTATTGTTCTTTGTGCTTCTGCCAGCAATTTTCAAAATTTTCATGCCAGGCCATCAGGGTTTTGTCATAGTCGGGTCCGAAGTTGTGCCAGTCTTCCATGACGAAAAGGCCTTCCATGGCCCGGCCGATCTGGCTGATCGAAGGCAGCATGGAATTGGGGAAAATGTATTTGTCCAGCCAGGGATCGGTCGTGGTGGCGCTGGCATTGCCGCCGATGGCCTGGATCAAGGCGATACCGTCGTCTTTCAGGCAGCGCGCGGTGGTTTCCATGTAGGTCCGGTAATTTTTATATCCCACATGCTCCAGCATGCCCACAGACAGCACGCGGTCGTATTGTCCGGTTATATCACGGTAGTCCTGGAGCGTTATGTCAACGGGCAACCCGCTGCACAGGGCCCGGGCCAGATCGGCCTGCTCCTGCGAGATGGTAATGCCGGTGACGTTTGCGCCGTATTTTTCCGCGGCATATCCGGCAAAAGATCCCCAGCCGCATCCGATGTCAAGAACGCTCATCCCCGGGGAAAGTTCCATTTTCCTGCAAATCAGGTCCAGCTTGGCTTCCTGGGCTTCGTTCAGGTTCTGCGCGCCGGCCCAGTAGCCGCACGTATAGGTCATCCGATCATCGAGCATGTCCCGGTAAAATGCATTACCCGCGTCGTAATGGCGCAAACCCACCTCATAGGATCGCTTTCCTTTCTGCAGGTTTAGAAGCCGTGCGTTTAGGGCGTGCAGATAAAATTTCCAGTTACCTTCAAAATATTTTTTCAACTCCGTCCGGAAAATCCGGTTGAAAAACGCGTCCAGTGCATGGCAGTCCCACCACCCGTCCATGTAGCTTTCACCAACGCCAATGCTTCCCTCCCTTATGACCCGGTCATACAGGTCGTTGTTATGGACAATGATGTCATGGGGCCTGCCGCCGTTAATTGTAATACCGGCATAATCCAGGGCCTCCTGGATATATTGCCGGGAGCTTTTGGCTCTCCCCAACACGGAGGAGAGAACACGCGGCTTTTGATAAATACCGGATGTTGTTTTTTCCATGTCTGTCCCTCCATTTGATTTGTTTCTTTCCAGTACAAATCTCCTGTTTCCATGTGAGCGATCACCTACAGCCGGCTGCGTCAGATACAGTCTTTTCCGGGCAGCGTATCCTTATAAAGGTCATGAGCATCACATTCACGGCGCAGCACTTCTTTCCAGGGCATACCCTCCCGCGTCAATTTTTCACAGATACGACCGGCCGCTTTTCGTCCTTTGGCAATAATTTCTTCAAAACAATGAAAATCCGTCCACATAAACGGCTTGACCTCGGGTACGATCAACAGATCGGTCTGCCGGGCGTTCCAGTCGTTTAAATGCACATTCATGATTTCCACCGCGCGGCCCATGATGTCGATGCCGTCATCGAGCAGCGGCGGCCGGCAAAGACAGCCCCCCGCATCCACGCCGACAACGAGATCCGCACCTGCGGACCTGGCCATTTCGGCCGGAATGTTTGTCACAGCTCCGCCGTCGATCAGCATCATGTCGTTCCAGCAGACCGGCGGCATGAACCCCGGGACCGCGCAGCTAGCCATCACCGCCTTTATCAGGGGCCCCTTACTGAGGGCCGCAGCCTGCCCGGTTATCAGGTCAACCGCCGAGACAACCAGGGGAATGCTCGTCTGTTCAATATCGATGTCCGGTAGAAAGGCCGCCACA
>JAGTVF010000283.1 GCA_018224315.1 Desulfobacterales bacterium
AAGCGCCTCCCTGGCTGATTTTGCCTGGAGCGAACGCGACCAGGCCGTGCACATGGACCAAATCATCGCCCCCAGGCTGAAATAAACCCGATGATCCGGCCTTTTTATTATTCCCCGATAATTTTGACCAGGACCCGTTTTTTGCGGCGGCCGTCGAACTCACCATAGAAAATCCGTTCCCAGGTACCAAAGTCCAGCCGCCCGTCTGTTACCGCCACCACGGCTTCCCGGCCCATGACCTGGCGCTTCATGTGGGCATCGGCATTGTCCTCGCCCACGTTATGCCGGTACTGGGACACCGGCTCATGGGGGGCTATCCGCTCCAGCCACTCGTCATAGTCCTGGTGCAGCCCGGATTCATCGTCATTGACAAACACCGAGGCTGTGATGTGCATGGGGTTTACAAGCGCAATGCCTTCTTTGATTCCGCTTTCGGCCAGGCATTGTTCCACCTGGGAAGTGATGTTGATAAAAGCGCGGCGGGTGGGAACGTCAAAAACCAGTTCCTTGCGATAAGATTTCATTTGGCCTCCTTGCTCTGTTTGTTTTATTCCTGCAAATCTTCCCAATGGCGCCAGGCCGGAATCATGGGAAAATACAGCCCCAGGCGCACAGGGCAGCCGGGCTCCATCTGGTGCATCAAGGCGGCATACCGGTTCATCTGAGTCTGGTAGCGCTGCTGTTCCCGGTCCAGAAACGCCTCGATGCCGCCGCCGCCGTGGGTGCCGGTTTTATAGTCAATGATCCATCGCACCCCGCTTTCATCCACAAAGGTGCGGTCAATGATGCCGTGGATGAGTTCACGGCCGTAAAAACCGCTGATTGCGTACTCGCAGGCGCCCCGATGATGGGCGGACAAAATCCATCTTCCGGTTTCATGGGCAATGGCATTGGAAAGGGCCGTTTCAGCCCGGGCAACGGCATCATGAATCTCTGCCTGCCCCACGCCCTCAAATTCCAGCTGTTTTTGCAAAACCGGCCGTATTTTGGCGATTTTCCCGGCATTCCAGTTTTCCGGACCCTGCTCGCAGATTTTTCTCAGCCACCTGTGCACCACTGACCCCACGTGGCGCACGGTCATCCCGGCCCAGTCAAATCGCGGCAAAAGCGATTCGCCTTCTGAACCATCCAGTCCTGAATCATCCGGGGCCTGCAAGTCCGGAAAAACACCCCGGGCTTTCACGGATACATCCCCAGGCGGGGCAGGGGGACGCCAGTGGGCGGGCAGCCGGAAAATCCAGGGATAAGTGGTTCCCCGCTCTTTTGCCGGCCCATCTGCGGCAGGGGGTTCTCTCCGGGCTGCAGCCTGTTCAAATGCTTCAGAGACAACCGGCCAGAGAACGGCCAGCAGGGATCGGGAAGCGGGTTTCATGAGATTTCCCTGCCGGTCAAGAAATGCTGCGGCAAAAATGTGAAGCCGCTTTTTGGCCCGGGTGGCGGCCACATACAAAAGCCGGCCGGCTTCATGGTTTGTTCTTTCCTGCTCAAGGCGCCAGATATACTGATAGGTGGGGTCCGTATCCTCTCCGGTCCCGGAAATCGGGGCCATCAAGAGCGATTTTTCAAAGGGGGCCCCGGCACGCTCCTGCCAAAGCAAAAGGGCCGGATCCTGACTGCGCGGCGCCTTGTGCAGCCCCGGCAGAATCACGGTGTCAAACTCCAGACCCTTGGCCTTGTGAATGGTCATGACCTGCAGGCGGCTGTCCGCACCCGGATCCGGCTGGGCAAACAACTCCATGACCCCCTTTTCAAAGGCCTCCATATCCGCCAGGGGCTCTGCACCGGCCCGGGCCTCTACGTAATCGAGATACACCTCCACGTCGGCCAGATCTGCCGGATCTGCGGCCGCCGGACCGCCCATGGCCGCCCATGCACCTTCCACCCGCCGCCGCAGGCTCTGTCTTGCCCTGCGCTCCACGGCTGCCTCGAGCACCGGCCGGATGCCCTCCAGCCGGATGCGGCCGTCATGGCTTAGAGCAGTCACCCGGTCCGGATCATGGATGAGTTCCGGGACCGGGGTTTTAAAATCACCGCCGGCAATGGCGTGCAGGTCCCTCAGGGTCAGCCCGCACCAGGGCGCCCGCAGCACGGACAACCAGGCAACGCGGTCGGCCGGATGATTTACAGCCCGGGTCAGTGACACCAGGTCGCTGATCACCGGCCGGTTGCCCAGGGCATCGATTTCCACTGCGGAAAAGCGCAATCCCGCAGCCCGCATTTCAGGGACAATGGCCTGCAGATGGGGCCGGCTGCGCACCAGCACGGCAACCGTCCCCTGGCTGTCGGCCTCCAGGGCCTGTTTCACGCACTCAACCACGTCCTTTGCTTCCCGGGCATTTAAGTCGTCCTTGTTTTCTTTTGCATAAACACGGGCATGGACAGATACGGCCTCCTCCTGTCCCCCGGATGCCGCGGCAGCAGCAGGCATATAGGGCACGGCCCCGGAGTCGGGATCAGCGGTTTCCGGCAGCACCTGTGAGAAAGCGGCATTGACCCACCTTACAATGCCGGGCCCGGAGCGGAAATTGGTCTCCAGCAGCAGGGGCTCCAGGGGCAGGTGGGTATCGAGTCCCTGCTGCCAGGCGGTTAAAAACAGGCCCACCTCCGCCTCCCGGAATCCGTAGATGGACTGCATGGGATCGCCCACGGCAAAAAAGCTTCTGCCGTCACCCAAAAACCACCCGGCAGTGAGCTGCTGCATGAGGGCAAACTGACTGATGGAGGTATCCTGGAACTCATCCATGAGGATGTGGGATATCCGGTAATCCAGCGACAGGGCAAGATCTGTTGGTTCCCGGGCATCGCCCAGGGCGGCCTTTGCCCGGATGGCGATTTCGGAAAAATCCACCTGCCCGGTATGCTCAAAAATGGCCACCAAATGCCCGGCTGCCCGCTTTAAAATCACAAACAAGGCCTGGAGAAGCGTCCACTGGCCGTTGGTATAGCCGGCCGCCGGCAGCCGGCGCACCCCGTCAAGGATCCCGGCCAGTTCAGGGTCTGCCGCTAAAGTGGCCACGACATTCTTAAACTGGCGCTTCTTGGCCTCAAAAAAGGTCTTTTGCCCGGAATCGCGCACCGAGGACGGGGCCGGAAACCCGGTGCTCTTGTTGACGGTCTTGCGCCACTGGCCGTCTTTGGTCAAAAGCAGGTGGGCAATGCCCTCCCAAAGAGGCAAAGCACCAACACCCGTACCCGGGAGGCCGGAAAGATCCCGGGCCGCGCAAACAGGGGAGTCCGGGTCCGCTTGGTTGAGGTTTTGCGCGGCAAACCCGCACAGATCCGCCAGATCCATGATACAGGAAACAGGAAATCGTTCACGGATTTGGGCCAGGGCGTTTTTGATCACGTCTGCCATGGCCGCCTCCAGCATCTGCCGCAGACCGTCTGCATCCCGGATATCGGCCACATGGCGCATCCACTGCTCCCGGCGCGGCAGCATCAGGGCCAGAAGATTTTCCACCAGATCCAGCCGGTTGTCCAGGTGGCGAACCAGGGTCTCCATGGCCGTTGCTTCGGGCCCGGTGCCTTCCAGTTCCGCCACCGTGTTTCTGGCCGCCCGGGCATAGAGATCCGCCGGCTCATCTGCGATACGGCCGGGCGCGCCGAATCCGGAAAGCACCGGCATCTGGCGGGTCAGGCCCGCGCACAAGGCGTCGATGGTCATAATGCGCATCCTGGAAGGATCCTCCCGGATCTTCCAGCCCAGATCTGCGTCTTGCCGGCCGACCTTACGGGCAAGTTCCCATGTGACGGCCTCATGATCCTTTTCAGGCCGGGGCCCGGCTTCAGCCCCGTCCATGGCCGCAAGGACCCGGTTGCGCATCTCGGCTGCCGCCTTGCGGGTAAAGGTGATGGCCAAAACTTCCTCGGGATGATTGACCCGGCAGAGCAATTTCAGATATCGTTGGATGAGCAGCCCGGTTTTGCCCGAACCCGCCGGGGCCTGAACAATAAAGGAAGTCTTTGGGTCAAGGGCGCGCTGGCGCTGGTATTTATCGGCAATATCGTTCATTGCACACCTTCGGGGCCGGCCTGATTTTCCCGGCCGGCCTCAAGTATCCGGCAAAGACCCTTCAAATCGCAATACCGGCAGGTTTTGTTCACCGAT
>JAGTVF010000284.1 GCA_018224315.1 Desulfobacterales bacterium
AGATTGCAGTGCAGCAGATCGTTGAAGCCGCCCGGGGACAGGCCGAAATCGAAATGGATAAAAGCCGGGAGTTTGCCGCACACATCAACGCCTCACGCAACGTCCTGTCCCGGGCCCTGGAGCAAAACCGGCCCGTCTACGGGGTGACCACGGGATTTGGCAAATGCTGCGGCAAAAGAATGATATCCGAAGTGGCGGAAAAAAACGGATTGAACCTGATCCGTTTTCACGGATGCGGCACAGGCGAACCTTTTGGTGAAGCCGGGACACGGGCGGCCATGATATGCCGGCTGATCTGCTTTTCCCGGGGATACTCCGGGGTCTCTATGGACCTGATGGAAAAAATCGCCGAGCTGTTAAACGCGCGCATCACGCCGGTGGTGCCTTCTGAAGGCTCGGTGGGCGCCTCCGGGGATCTGACCCCCATGTCCTACGTGGCTGCCGTACTGATGGGACAGCGGCAGGTTTTTTACCAGGGCCGGCAGATGCCGGCCAAAGAGGCCCTGGACCAGGCCGGCATCACGCCTCATCGGTTTTTGCCCAAGGAACCCCTGGCCATCATGAACGGCACGGCCATGATGACAGGAATTGCGGCCATGGTTGTGGACCGGGCCGGAAAACTGGCGGATGCCGCGGCCTGCGCCACGGCCCTGTGCATCCATGCCATAGGCGGCAACACGCATCACTATGATCCGGTCATATCCAGGGTCAAGCCGCATCCCGGCCAGGGCGCGGCAGCAGAGCGAATCGCCGGACTGCTGGCCTCAGATGCCCCGCCGGAAAATTTTACCGCCTCAGGACCTGAAACCCTGCAGGATCCCTATTCGGTGCGCTGCGCCCCCCAGGTGATCGGTGTTCTCACAGACGCTCTGCAATGGGTGACAGACTGGATCCATACCGAGGCCAACAGCGCAAACGACAACCCCTTGTTTGATCCCGAATCGGGCAGCGTTCTTCTGGGCGGCAATTTTTACGGCGGGCACGTGGCCTTTGCCATGGACGGGCTCAAAAGCGCCCTGGCCTCAGTGGCAGACATGGCCGACCGGCAGGTGGCCCTCATGGTGGATGCCAATGTCAACCGGGGCCTGCCCGCGGACCTGGTGCGGGTGGAGGAATCCGAGCAGCCCTTTCATCACGGATTCAAGGCCATGTCCATCACTGCATCGGCCCTTGCGGCAGAGGCGCTCAAAGAAACCATGCCGGCGGCTTCATTTTCCCGATCGACAGAATCCCACAACCAGGACAAGGTCAGCATGGGCACCATTGCCGCCCGGGACGCGGAAAAGGTTTGCTTACTGGCGCAAAAAACCATTGCCGTATGCCTGCTTGCCGGCGTGCAGGCCTGTGAAATCCGCGGAAACCTGGAAAAACGGCCTCACCTTTCCCGCATTGCCGCCGTGATCCGGCAAATTGCAGAACCCACAACCGCCGATCGGCCCATGGATGCCGATATCGCCAATCTTGCATTGGAAATGGCAGATTCGGAGATTTTTTCATCCAGCATTTTTGGTTGAGGCAATTGCTCAAAGCAGCCGGGTCTTCTTGACACTCGAGGTCCCTGTTGGTAAACATGCGTCTTGTCGGACCAGACACCCGAAAAGCAGTTTCCCAGGGATTGCTGCCAAACAACAATAGCTTTGGCGTTGACCCTCCCGGCCCTGACGGATCAAGGTTATTCAATGGAACTCAAAAAAGCCAGGCAATATTTTTTCCGGACTGCCCGGCCGTTTCTATCGCTGCTGCTGACAGCTGCCGGCGTATGCCTCTTTGCACAAAGCGGCGCGGCAGAAATCAACAATATGGACAAACCATGGAGTGTGGGTACGTACTACGGGGTGTTCACTCCCAGAAATTTCGGGGAATCCCTCTGGCGGATGCCGGGCGATACGGAAAGCAACCAATTTCAGGCGATCACTGTTTCCAGAAAATTTGCACACTGGCCGGACAAGCACCTAAGCGCCGAGTTAGAAGGAATTGCTGCATATCATTGGGGCAAGCATGAACAGGGACGGCAGACTTATCCGGAATTTGTGATTTCAGTGAATTTACGGTATCACAATTTTCCATGGGATCGGTATCTCAACACATCCCTGGCCGTGGGCGAAGGGATTTCATATGCCGGCAAACCTCCTGTAAGGGAAAAACAAAAAGACGGCGAAACCCGGAGATTGCTCAATTATCTGATGGCGGAGCTCTCATTTGAAGCGCCCTTTGACAGCCGCCTGGAAATGTTTTACCGGATTCATCACCGGTCCGGGGTTTTCAAGCTTTTTAGCAAAGGCGGATCCAATTTTTACTGCATGGGGTTGCGGTATCATTTTACAGCTACCGGCCGGAATTCCGAAAAACACCAGGGGCAATAGTGTCCGCTCCGAAAGCGCTATTGTGGTGATGCATGCTTGAGTGGTTTCTGACTTATGATACGGTTTTATACTGGATAGCGGGGGGGTCGCTGGCCGCGTTTGCTGCAACCCTGGCCATGATTCCCTGGCTGGTGCTCCGGATTCCGGCGGATTACTTCACTTCTGACAACCGGCAGATGATATCCCCGGACAGTCATCGTTCAACCGCGGCATGGCTTCTGGTCCGGATCATGAAAAATGCAGCCGGCCTCGTTTTTGTCACAGCCGGCCTTGTGATGCTCTTCACCCCGGGCCAGGGACTGCTGACCATCATCATCGGCCTCGGGCTGATGAATTTTCCCGGCA
>JAGTVF010000285.1 GCA_018224315.1 Desulfobacterales bacterium
CTGTCATATGCATATTTTCAATTCCGTGCTCGCCCCGGACGGCATCTTTCACTGTCCGGCCTTCAGGGGGGTGGAAAGTGCCAAAATTGCAGATGCCGACGGCTATGCAGGAGAAGAAAATTTTCAAAAAACCTTTGAAAGCCTGAGGCGTTCCATTGATTGTTTTGACGCCCAGAAGGAATGCGACCGGATCGCCTGCTTTTACAATGATGTCAACTGGTGGATTGAAAATTTTATAACCTCGGAAACCCCAGTGGCGTCTTTGGAGACAGCAGAAGACGACAATTTCTTTTTTTAAATACGACGGGTGAATTCTCAGCTGTTATGAACAGCGACTAATAAACAGCATCGATCCATGGGTCATGAAACTATAATGGTATCCGTTGAAAAAGTTGATCCCCTTTATGGTCAGCAAGGATAGTTTGGTTTGAACAAAAACTCTGCAGCAGAGCCTGCACGGCTTTTGTCAGCCGGATATGATGTCAAAACGCCATTTGACGTAAATTTGTCTTCCGGATCTCGGCCAAGTGCTGTTACCTGCATTCGGGTTCTGCGCAATCTGCCGAAAAAGCGCCTGGTTTGCGAAGCGGAAACAAACGGGGAAAAATTTGTTGCCAAATTTTTCCTTGACCAAAAAAAAGGCAAAAAGCACAGCCGCCGGGAGATAAAAGGACTGTCTGCCTTAAAAAAAAGCGGTTTGCACACTCCCCGGGTGGTTTTTACAGGTTCAATTGATCCCGGGGGAAAGCAGCCGGTGATTTTGCTTGAGTTTTTAAACAAGGCAGAGGATTTTACAGATGCCTGGCAAACGGCACAAACCGATGCCCGCCGCCGGGAGCTGATGGAAAGTCTGGCCGCTGAAACCGCTGCTCTTCACGAAGCCGGACTGATTCATCAGGATGCCCATCCCGGCAATTTCATGGTTTGTGACAATATATTCTATGCCATTGACGGCGCTTCTGTTGACTGCCGCCATCAGGGCAGTCCGCTTTCAACAAGCAAAAGCATTCAAAACCTGGCCGCCTTTTTTGCACAATTTTCTTCCCGGTTTGATTCTCTGCTTCTGGATGCTTTTGACTCCTACATCAACAGGCGGGGCTGGAAACCGGATAAACAGCTTGAAACCGGTTTAAAAAAACAGATTCAAAGGCAGCGCAAAAAAAGAGAAAAAAAACACCTTAAAAAAATTTACAGGCAATCTTCTGCCCAGGTCTGCAGCAAAGCTTGGGATTATTTCATGGTCTGCAAGCGCGACTGCCGTACTCCGGACATGGACCGGCTTCTGGCAGACCCTGATTCCTTTATTGCCCGGGGCCGGCTTTTGAAAAACGGCAATTCATCCACAGTCGCTTTGGTGAACATCGATGATCGCCAGCTTGTTGTCAAGCGCTACAACATGAAAAATGTCCGGCATGCATTGAGCCGGTGCGCGCGACCCAGCAGGGCCTGGCGCTGCTGGAAAAATGCTCACCAATTATCCTTGCTGGGAATTGAAACCCCTCGTCCAATTGCCATGCTGGAAAGACGCCTGGGTCCTTTTCGTTCCAGGGCTTATTTTATAACAGACTATGTACCGGGCCCTGACGCTTATCATTGGTTTCATGCGAGGGACCGGAAAACCCCGGATGAAAAAAAAATTATTGAACAGTTTGGCGATATTTTGCAAAACTTCCACGATGCACTGATTGTCCACGGGGATTTAAAAGCAACAAATTTTATTTTTTCCGGTGAAAATCTGGTTGTTATAGATTTGGATTCCATGCATTCGTATATTTATCCAACCCGTCGATTCCACAGGGAATTTCAGAAGGATTGCCGGCGGTTTATGCAGAACTGGGAGGATCTGGAGAATACATCCACCTTGTTTTACAAGGAGTTGAGCAAAAGAGGCTTGATTTCTTTAGATCTATGATTTATTGGGTGTTTTTTCCCGGGTTCTCCATGATGGCGTCAAGCGCCGTTGCCATTGAAGTAAATGTTGCATCTATGCTGTAGTTTTCCAGCACAGTCTTTCGCCCCGCCTGGCCCATGCGTTGTCTTTGATCTGGATTTTGGGCCAGATGTTTGATAGCAGCTTTCCAATCTTCCGGATTTTGGGCAAGAAAACCATTGATGCCGTGTTTTACAATATCTTTATTGACTCCTGAAGGAGATGAAATGACAGGCAGGCCTGCGGCCATGTACTGCAGGATTTTAAGTCCGCATTTCCCCTGAGTCCATGCATCATCAGGCATCGGGGCAATTCCTATATGAGATGAAGCCAGGGCTTCGGCTTCTATTTCTTCACTCCAGACAATGCTTTGAACGGGGAGTTTTTGGGCAGTTAAATCAAAATCAGCGACGATTTTCAATCTGAGATCTGGAATGGATTCTGCGATTTCTTCAAGAAGAGGCAGCGCAGAGTTCAGATATCGTTTTGTTGCACTGCTTCCGATCCAAACGAGCTCCAGAAAATTGTTATTTTTGGTTGTGGTGAGAAAATATTTTTCCGGTGAAAGAGAGGTTGGAAGGAGAACAACAGACGGATTGTGGCGCAGGGCCATGCTGGCAAGGTATGAATTTCCGGCCCATATTTGATCGCACCGATTTGCAATATTCTTAAAACGTTTGGCCCGCATCTGTGAGGGGGTCCCGTCGCTGTGGCAGAATATGGCATCATCCATGTCAAATATAAGATGTTTGGAAAAACGATGCAGCAAATTAGAAAAAAAGCCATTGAAGGTTTTCCGCAAAACAACAACGACATCCGCCTTGCGAGCGCTGTTTAAAACCTTGAACGGCCGAAATATGCTATTGTCTGCTGATAGATGACAGGGTGTCCATCCGTTTTTCCTAAGGTAAGGGAAATAGTTCAAAGCCCGGTAACGCGTAGAGGCGGCATGAACTCCCTTTGTTATGAAAAGAATTTTTTTCTTCATACTTCATTTGCCACCCGGTAATATCTGTTTTTTGTTTCGGATAGAAAATCGTCTGTAATTTCTGTTCCAAAAAAAGATGCATCCTTCAAACGCCGAGTCAATGACGATAAAACCATGATCTTTTCAGAAAACTGCCCGACAATAGTTTATGTCTTTGCCATTCTCAAGATAAATTTTGATTACCATTTTGATAAATCATTTGGTATAGCATGATGGCTTTAACAGCGATTCAAGACAGCGGGCCTGAACTTTTCTTTGGCGACATCATGGTGAGCACCGCAGGTTAAATGCTTCACAATGGAGCTTCCGGCTATGAAAGTATATTATGTTATCCGAAACTTTGGTCCGGTGGGCGGACACAAGGTTATGCTGCAGCATGTGCAAATTTTAAAACAGGCCGGAATTGATTCCAAATTGTTTGTTTTGAAGCGGTTGGAAATAGAGGAATTAGCAGATTCCGGGCTTATCTGTAGGAATCCGGAAATGCATGATTTAAAAGATGCAGATATTCTTGTTTTTACAAAACCCAGTGATATTCAGACGTTTTATAAAAGGTTGAATCGACGGGGTCCGGTACTGGTTCATTTTTGTCAAGGATATGAGCCAATTGATCTCATGGCAAGAATAACGGAAGAATCTGTACCTGAAAAATATCAATCCAATAAATTTTTACCAGGTAACATTCGATTCAAGCTCCATAAACTGGCGCTCAAAAGAAAAATTCGGAAAATTGAGAAGATATATGAATACAATACAAAAAAAATGGCTGTTTCCCAGCATCTAAAAGAACTGCTTGAACGTAACTATGCTCAGAAATGCTACCATGTCCCCAATGGTATAGACAGGGACGTATTTTATCCGAAGAACCAAAGTCCTTCATATCACCCAGAGCGAAAGATTAAAATTCTGTCTGTGGGGGCTATGAATAGAGGGGTTAAGGATATTTCCGCTATCATGGAAGCCGTCGGTATTTTAAAAAACGATTCAGTTATCCCGATAGAGTTTATCCGGGTGTCCCCGCTTGCCCTGACACAAACCGAGAGGCAATCAGAATTGATCGATCGTTATTATATCGGCGTTTCAGAACTGGAAATGGCCCAACTATACAGGGAAGCTCATATTTTTGTCTCTTCTTCCCTGGAGGGCGAGGGCTTCGGGCTGCCCCCGGTAGAAGCCATGTCCTGCGGGACTCCCTGTATTCTGACAAAGATAAGCAGTTATATGAATTTTGATCAAGTCAAAGACTATGCTTTTTTCGTGGAAGTCCATGAGCCGAAACAAATTGCTGAAGGGATAGAAAAAATCGTCAGGGATGAAGCATTCCGGCAACATCTAAGGCAAAGAGGTTTTGAAATTGCAGAAAATTTTTCCCTTCAAAATACGGCAAACCATCTTTTGGCGGCTATTTCTGAGTTTCACCGCACAAGGTTTGCGGAATAATAACAATATGATTTTTTCCGGAAAACCATTCAGGCAGCTTTATACAAAGAACAGGAACTTGTGTAAGTGCCACGGTTATTGAAATGGAACGCAAGCAAATTTTTTGGCGTGCAGCAGAATGTGGACCGGTTGCTCTGGCCCCTTATCATTTATTTGATGTGTTTTTTTGTTCCCATCAGCGGCAACCTGCACCGGAATATATTCTACATTGCTGTTTTGCTTCCCTTTGTGGTTGCAATTAAAAAAGGTTTTGTTTCTGAATTGTTTCGATCCCGTATTGTGGTGTTAACGGTTCTTTTAGCCTTTTACCTGACTGCTCGAAATTTTTTTTATGTTCAGGGGGATTTTACTGAGGCTTTTGATTATCTGCGTTATTTTTTTTCATTTGTGTGCTTTTTTGTGATCTGCGTTGCTTTATTTCAACATGCAAGCCTGACCCGGCAGATTCATCGGGTTGCCAC
>JAGTVF010000286.1 GCA_018224315.1 Desulfobacterales bacterium
CCGGCAATGGGGCTGCCCCAGATGGTGCTCACGGTGCCGCACATTTTGATTCCCGCGTCCGTACATTTTTTGATGCACCGCTCGGCCTCCTTCCAGTACATGGGAAGGGTGACCCCGGAGTTGGCAAAATGATGCTCCTCTTCAGTGGATACCATCATCAGGACCCGATCCGGGCCGATCCCCTTCTGCTTTAGCGCAATGGCCCGGTCCACCGCTGGTTCCCGGATGGTTACGGCCGTAATGGAGACATCATCCGGGTTGATCCCCCTTTTGGCGCAGCGCTTTTTAAACCGCTCTCCCCGCAGATAGCCCAGCACCTCTTCTGCATCCGAGAACTGGGGCAGCAGGTAGGGGTTTCCCAGGTTGGTGACCTCGATGTTGCGGCAGCCGGCAAAGATCATTTCTTCTGCGTAAAAGATCTTGGCCCGGGTGGAGACAAACTTTTCCAGGTGCTGAAACCCGTCGCGGACTGTAATGTCGCCGATGGTGACTTTTTCGGGCATGCGCGGAAAAATTTTCCAGAAATCATATTCGGTCATAAATCCCCCCTGTGATGGTTCAAGGTTCAAAAACGGAAATTGCCGAAACCGGGCTCACCTATGGGCTGCAGGGTGCTGACTTCTGCGGCCATGGCCAGCCAGTCCCGGATTTCGGTAAATTTCAGGGTCCGGTCGTTTAACAGCCGGGCCCCGCAGAAAAACGGATGGGCCTCGCCGTCATATTTTTCCACCATTTTTTTGTAAAATGCATCGCGCTCTTCGTCGGTCATGGGCCGGCCCTGGGCCTGTCGCTTTCTGTCCTCAATGGAAAGCAGCACCCCGCCGGCACTTCTCCCGCTCATCACCGAAGTCCGGCCCCGCATGGTGTTAAACAAAAACGTCGGCCGGTAGGCTCTTCCGCACATGCCGTAGTTGGCCGCCCCGTTGTCCTGGCCAATGACCAGCTGAATCCTGGGCACCTGGGCGCAGGACACGGCCCTTACCATGTCGGCCCCGTATTTTCCGATGCCGTTGTGCTCGGCATCCGATCCCACCATGTAGCCGGGAGAG
Organism: Desulfobacterales bacterium; assembly: GCA_018224315.1. Classification (GTDB taxonomy): domain Bacteria; phylum Desulfobacterota; class Desulfobacteria; order Desulfobacterales; family Desulfosalsimonadaceae; genus Desulfosalsimonas. The sequence goes on from JAGTVF010000286.1 coordinate 1,050, forward strand.
CCCTGAACAAACAAAATGGGGATCTTTTCATGGGAGCAGCGCACGATCCATTCCGCAGCCTTGCGGGCGGCTTCCTCGAAGATGATCCCGATCCGGTTGGAGGCGATCACCCCCATGGGATAGCCCTTGATCCGGACCTTGCCGGCAAGGATATTATCGCCCCGGCCCGGTGCGTAATGGGCCTTGTATTCAATAAAATGGCTGTCATCGGCCATGGTTTCAATCACGGCCCGGGTATCAATGGCCTGGCTGCCCAGGGCCGGCAGGATGTCATAGATCCGCTCCATGGGATATAAAGGCGGACTTTCCTCAAAACGCTGTAAATGGCAGGTCTGCAAAGGCTCCAGGGACAAAGTCTCCCGCACTTTCTCGATGGCTTCATCCTGGTTTTTGCAGAAATGATCGGCTCCGCCCGATACATGGGTGTGCACCCGTGCACCGCCCAGGTCTTCGGCGGAAATTTCCTCTCCGGTGGCCATTTTCACCAGGGGCGGGCCGCCCAGAAAAGAATAGGACATCTTGTCGATCATCACCGCCTCGCAGGCCATAAACACGATATAGGCCCCGCCCGCTGTATTGCCGCCGGTGCTCAGGGTCACCTGTTTCAACCCCATGGCCGACATCCGGGCCATGTTGTAAAACATGGAACCAAAATGCTGGTCATCCGGGAACACATCGGCCTGCATGGGCAGAAACGCCCCTCCGGAATCAGCAATATAGACACAATTAAGCCCGTTTTTTTCCGCAATGGCCTGGGCGCGCATGTGCTTTTTCAGGGTAATGGGAAAATAGGTTCCGGCCTTTACCCGGCTGTCATTGGCAAAAATCATGGTCCAGTTGCCGTAGATTTTGCCAAGGCCCGTGACCACACCGGCGCAGGGCACATCTTCGACCCCCGGGTAATTCATCCCGAATCCGGCAATCCGGGAGAGCTCAAAAAATTGGGTGCCCGGATCGATTAACTGATCAATGAGCTGGCGCACGGGTTTTTTGCCCTGTTTGGCCAGACGGTCCACGGCCTCCTGCCCGCCGGGCCACAATGCCGCATTGACCCGTTCATCGAGCTTTGCCTCCTCATTTAACCAATGCTGCCGGTTTTCACTCATGGCTTCTGTCATGGGGTGGGTCTCCTATTTGCCTTTGTACACGGGTTTGCGCTTTTCCCGGAATGCGGCCAGGCCCTCTAAGCGGTCCTGGGTGGGAATGGTAATCCAGTAGGCATTGGATTCAATGGCAAGGCCGGTTTTCAGATCGGTTTCCATGCCTGCATCAATGGCGAACTTGGCCTGTTCAATGGCAATGGGACCGGTTTCGCAAATCATTGCCGCCAGTTTCAGGGCCTCATCAATGAGCAGTTCGGGCTCACAGATGCTGTTGACCAGGCTGATGTCTAAGGCCTCCTGGGCATCGACCCGCCGGCCGGTGAAAATCAGTTCCTTTGCCTTGCCCCGTCCCACAAGCCGGGGCAGCCGCTGGGTGCCGCCGCCGCCGGGAATAATGGCCAGACGGGTTTCGGTCAGCCCCATGGAGGCGTTCATGGAGGCAATGCGCAAATCGCTGGCCAGGGCAATCTCGGTGCCCCCGCCCAGGGCAATGCCGTTGACCGCTGAAATCACCGGCTTGTTCAGCGATTCAATATCGCTTAGCAGGGTGCGGATGGTGTGGATAAACTCCTTTACCTGGATATCGGTGAGGGTGGCCCGCTCCTTTAAATCCGCACCCGCGCAGAAAGCTTTTTCCCCGGCCCCGGTGATGACCACCACCCGGATATCGGAATCAAAGCGCAGGGCCTCGATTTCCGATTTCAGGGCCCGGAGCATGGCAAAATTGACCGCATTCATCATGTCGGGACGATTCAGGGTCAGAATCCGAACCTGGCCCCGGTCTTCTTTTGCAAGGACATTTTCATTTTCCATGACTGGACCCTCCTGTCTTGATGTCCGCAAACAGGCCCCGGCAACGGGGTCTTTAGCAACCGATGTTTCTGGAAATCACCAGGCGCTGGACCTCGGAAGTGCCCTCGCCGATATCCAGCAGCTTCTGATCCCTGTAGAATCGCTCCACGTTGTATTCCTTCATCAGCCCGTATCCGCCGTGGATCTGCACGGCATGATCAGCCACGCGCCCCATGAGTTCGGAGCAGTAGAGCTTGGCCATGGCCGCCTCCTTCTGAAACGGCCGGTTCCTGTCCCGCAGCCAGCAGGCCTTGTACAAAAGGTTCCTGGCGCATTCGATTTCCATGGCGGAATCGGCCAGTTTAAACCCGATGGCCTGGAACCGGGAAATGGGTTTTCCGAACTGGACCCGCTGCTTTGCATACTTCAAAGCCGCCTCATAGGCTCCCTGGGCGCCGCCGAGGCCCATGGCGGCAATGGAGAGCCGTCCGCCGTCCAGGGTGTTTAACATCTGATGAAACCCCTCGCCCTGCCGGCCCAGGATGTTTTCGGCAGGCACGCGCACATCATCAAAATAAAGCTCGGCTGTATTGGAAGCCCGCCACATCATTTTTTTGTGCATGGCCCTGGCGGTAAAACCCGGAGTCCCGCTTTCAACAAGAAAACACGTGTATTCAGGGCGTCCGTCATCGCGCTGGCCGGTAACTGCCTGCACTGTTACCCCCAAAGTTATATCACTTGCGGCATTGGTGATAAAGATTTTGGATCCATTTATAATCCAGTCGTTTCCGTCACGCACGGCGGCTGTCTTGGTACCACCGGCATCCGAGCCGGCCGTGGGCTCTGTGAGGCCAAATCCCCAAAGGGCTTGTCCGGCGCAAAGTTTTGGAAGATATTTCTTTTTCTGTTCAGGGTTTCCGAAATAATGGAGAGGACCTATTCCCAGTGAATTTCCGGCTGCGACAGTGGCTGCCTGGGAGCCGTCAACCCTGGCAATCTCCTCGACTGCAATGATATAGGAAATATAATCCAAGGCCTGGCCGCCGTATTCTTCGGAAACAAACATACCAAATAAACCAATATCACCCATCTTGCGGGTTAGCTCCGAAGAAAAAGTCTCCTGCTCATCAAGATCAGCCGCCACCGGAGCGATTGCTTTTTCGGCAAATTTACGGATCTCCCTGCGTATCATTTCCTGTTCAGTAGTAAGGTCGAAATCCAATGGTCACCTCCTTTGTCAATGGCCGGGGCCAATACCCGGAAACCGGGATTTGATGTGGCATTACAGTGATTATACCTGTAAAAACCGTTTCCTGAAAAGTAACGTAAACGTTAAGTTTTGTAAAGCATTTTTCCGCATTTTTCCATGGAAAATTTTACAGGGCCATCTTGACAGCTTCTGGTGATATCGACCGCGAAAGTATAGAGGCTGGCCTGGAAAACGGCGTGCTTACTATCACGATTCCCAAATCTGAAAAGGCAAGACCAAGACAGATTACTATCAAATCGTAAGTCAATTATCCGGATCTTTCGGGAAAGGAGGATGCGAGATGGCAAATGAATCACAAAGCAGGGATATGCAGGTCAAAGGCAAACAGGAGGTTGCCGGAGCAGCCGAACAGACACGGCCTGGTCGGGTATTTATCCCTCCGGTCGATATTTCTGAAGATGAAAACGTCATCACCCTTCTGGCTGATATGCCTGGGGTGGCCCCCAATGACGTCAATATCGACGTCAGGGAAAACACCCTGACATTGAGCGGTGAAATCAAGCCCTTTGAAAATGCCGAAGAAACAGATATTCTGGTAGAATACGACACGGGCCAGTATTACCGGCAGTTCACCCTGCCCGAACTTGTGGATCAGGACAAAATAGACGCCCAGTTAAAAGACGGGGTCCTGACCCTGGTTCTGCC
>JAGTVF010000287.1 GCA_018224315.1 Desulfobacterales bacterium
CCGATTCCAGGAATTTGTCAATGAGCACCGGCCGCTTCTCGGAAACCTCCACGGCTGCGGCCAGGTAGCGCTGGAGCATGGACTCATCCATGACGATTTCCATGGCCCTTCCGCCCAGTACATAGGAGGGCCGCACCATCAGCGGATAGCCGATGTTTCTGGCAATTTTGAGGGCTTCGTCAAAGGATCGGGCCATGCCCGATTCCGGCTGGGGAATGCCGAGTTTGCTCACAATCTGGTGAAACCGGTCCCGGTCCTCGGCCAGATCGATGGTTTCCGGAGAGGTGCCCAGGATTTTCACGCCCGCGGCTTCAAGCTCCGAGGCAATATTAAGGGGCGTTTGGCCGCCGAACTGGACGATCACGCCCTCGGGCTGCTCTTTTTCATAGATGGAAAGCACGTCTTCCACTGTCAGGGGTTCAAAATACAGCTTTTCCGAGGTGTCATAGTCCGTGGACACGGTCTCGGGGTTGCAGTTGACCATGATGGACTCATAGCCCGCCTCCCGGATGGCAAATGCGGCATGCACGCAGCAGTAATCAAACTCGATGCCCTGGCCGATGCGGTTGGGCCCGCCGCCGAGCACCATGATTTTTTTGCGGCTGCTGGCCGAAACCCTGTTCTCGGCGTTGTAGGTAGAATAATAATAGGCCGCATCATTGACGCCGGATACGGGCACGGCATCCCAGGCCTCTTCAATGCCCAGGGCCTTTCGTTTCTCCCGGATGGCAATTTCTTCAATGCCCAGAATCCGGGCCAGATACCGGTCGGCAAATCCGTCTTTTTTGGCGGCGATCAGCAGATCATCGGGTGGCAGCTGGCCCGGGACGGCCAGGATTTTTTCCTCAAGCGCCACCAGTTCTTTCATCTGCATGATAAACCACGGTGTAATTCCGGTCAGTGCATGGATCTGATCCACGTCTGCGCCCTTGCGAAGGGCCTCATAGATGAGAAACTGGCGCTCGCTGGTGGGTGCGGCAATGTCGTCGAGCAGTTCCTTTAGGGGTTTTTCATTGAAATTTTTGGCAAATCCCAGGCCGTATCGGTTGATTTCCAGAGACCGGATGGCTTTTTGCAAAGCCTCCTTGTAGTTTTTGCCGATGCTCATGACTTCGCCCACCGCCCGCATCTGAGTGCCGAGCTTGTCTTCCACGCCGGGAAATTTTTCAAAACCCCACCTGGCAAATTTCACCACCACGTAATCGCCCGAAGGGGTGTATTTCTCAAGGGTTCCGTCGCGCCAGTAGGGCAGTTCATCCAGGGTAATGCCGCCGGCCAGAAGCGCGGATATAAAGGCGATGGGAAAGCCGGTGGCCTTTGAGGCCAAAGCCGAGGACCGCGAGGTCCGGGGGTTGATCTCGATGACCACCACCCGGCCGGTTTCCCGGTTGTGGGCAAACTGGATATTGGTGCCGCCGATGACCTCGATGGCCTCGACAATGGCATAGCTGTAGTCCTGAAGCTTCTTTTGCAGCTCCGGGGAGATGGTGAGCATGGGCGCGGTGCAAAAGGAATCGCCCGTGTGCACGCCCATGGGGTCCACGTTTTCGATAAAGCAGACCGTGACCAGGTTGTTGTTGGTATCCCGCACCACCTCCAGTTCCAGTTCCTCCCAGCCCAGCACCGATTCCTCCACAAGAATCTGGTTGATATAGCTGGCGGCCAAACCCCGGGCGGCAATGGTTTGCAGTTCCTCCACATTGTAGACCATTCCGCCGCCGGTGCCGCCCATGGTGTAGGCCGGCCGGATCACCACAGGGTATCCGAGTTCTGCGGCCACGGCCTCGGCGTCTTCCACGGTGGTCACTGCCCGGCTTTCGGGCATTTCAATGCCGAGTTTGTCCATGGTTGCCTTAAAGGCCGTGCGGTCCTCGCCCCGTTCGATGGCATCGATGTTGACCCCGATGACCTTGACGCCGAAGCGGTCCAGCACGCCCAGCTTGGCCAGCTCAGAGGAGAGATTGAGCGCGGATTGGCCACCCAGGTTGGGCAGAAGCGCATCCGGGCGTTCCTTTTCAATGATGCGGCTGAGATTTTCGGGATTCAGGGGTTCGATATAGGTCATATCGGCCATTTCCGGATCGGTCATGATGGTGGCCGGGTTGGAATTGACCAGTACGATTTCGTATCCCAGCGACCGCAGAGCCTTGCATGCCTGGGTGCCGGAGTAGTCAAATTCGCAGGCCTGGCCGATGATAATGGGTCCGGAACCGATGATCATTACCTTGTGGATGTCAGTGCGCTTGGGCATATTTTCTCCTTGGTGTTATTGAATCTGTCTGTAAAGCAAAATCCGGGTCGTCTTTATCTTAATCATAGCTGCTGCCGTCCCAGCAATGGGTGCAGAGTCTTTCCTTTGGCAGGCCGATGGCCGCGATCATGTCTTCAAGACGTTGGTATTTGAGGGTATTGAGTCCCAGTTTTTCCCGGATATTTTCCACCATGTCAGTGGTCTGCCGGGTATCCGGGTCCGCATACCGCCGGATGGTATCTTCCTGTTCCTGTCCCTCCATGTCGAAGATGGCCTTGCGGCCCGCAAGATCCAGGGTTGAGCGCGAAGTGGAGAAATTCAGATAAAGGCACGGATAAACCAGGGTGGGACAGGCAATGCGCATGTGCACTTCCCGGGCCCCGGCGTCAAACAGGGTGCGGACATTGTCCTTGAGCTGGGTGCCCCGGACAATGGAGTCATCACAGAACAGCAGGCGCTGTCCGGAAATCAGGGATGTGACCGGAATCAGTTTCATCCGGGCCACCAGGTCCCGGTCGTTTTGGTTTTGGGGCATGAAGCTGCGGGGCCAGGTGGGGGTGTATTTGACAAAGGGCCGGCTGTAAGGCACCTGTTTTTCATTTGCATACCCGATGGCATGGCCGATGCCCGAATCCGGAATGCCCGAAACCAGGTCCACCTCCATGTCATCGGCCCGGGCAAGGGCCTGCCCGCATCTGTAGCGCACCTGCTCCACGGAGATGTTTTCATAGCTGGAGGCCGGATAACCGTAATAGACCCATAAAAAGGCGCAGACCTGCATATTGGGGCCGGGCGGACGGACGGTTTCATAGCCCTCTGCGGTGATAAAAACGATTTCTCCGGGCCCCAGGTAATGGTCGACTTTGTATCCGAGGTTGAAAAATGCCGTGGTTTCAAATGTGACGGCATGGGCGCCTTCTTTTTTGCCGATCACCAGGGGGGTTCGGCCGAGCCGGTCCCTGGCGGCGTAGATGCCTTTTTCCGTGAGAAGCAGCAGGGAGCAGGATCCACGGATGGCGGCCTGGGCGCTGACAATGCCGTTGACAAAATTGTTTTCCTGGTTGATGAGCATGCCGACGCATTCCGTGGGGTTGACCGCGCCTTCGCCCACTTCGGAAAAATGAATGCCCCGGCTGAAAGCCGAGCGGGCCAGTTCCGCCAGGTTGTTGATACGGCCCACCGTGGCAATGCCGAAATTGCCCAGGTGTGATCCAATGATCAATGGCTGGGAATCATGGTCGCTGATCACCCCGATGCCCTTGTTGCCATGAAGATTGGGAAGCTCGGATTCGAACTTGGTCCGGAAATAGCTGTTTTCGATATTCTTGATGGCCTTTGCCATACCCTGGCTGTTTTTGACGGCCAGACCGCCCCGCTTGGTGCCCAGATGAGAATGGTAGTCAGTTCCGTAAAACAGGTCCATTGTGCAGTCGGTTTTCATGGTACATCCGAAAAGTCCGCCCATAAATGCGCTTTCCTTTGTTTGCCGGTTTCAGGCCTTTTTGTTTTTTACTGCCGCATGCTTACCTGATTGAATCCATGGAGTAAAATGAAAAATTCAGGCTAACTGTTCTTATCGAAATCAGGCCGCCCATGGCAAGAGGTTATGCAAAAAAATCCGATCTCGCCTTGTTGTTTGGATTTGAATCCCTGTCATCTCTGCATTATGGTAGAAAACAGAAAAGCCGGCCCCGGCCCGCAGTCAGCCAGTGTGGCCGCCGGCGGGGGAACCGATGTTTAAAGGCGTAGAAAGGAGGCAATGGACATGGCACTTTATCTGGTTCAGCACGGCAAACACCTTCCAAAGGAAATCGATGAAAAACAGGGGCTTTCCGAGCAAGGCATAGATGAAGTGGAAAGAATTGCCGATACTGCGGCAGTCTATGGGGTAAAAATCGACCGGATTCTGCACAGCGGGAAAAAACGCGCCCGGCAGACGGCCGATATTTTTGCCAAAAAGCGCAATGTCGCAAGTGTGGCTGAAACCGAGGGCTTAAAAGCCCTGGATGACCCTAAAGCCTTTGCCGGGCAGATCCGGTCAGATGAAAATCTCATGCTCGTGGGTCATTTGCCGTTTATGGAGCGCATGGCATCTTATCTGACCACGGGGAAAACGGAGTACACGGTTTTCAAGTTCCAGAACGGCGGCATCGTGTGTCTGGACCAACTGCCGGATTCGGACTCCTGGGCGATTGTCTGGGCCCTGATGCCCCATATCGGGTAACCGGGTAAAAAAAATTGCTTTTGTAATCGAATTTTGGCATATTCATTATTTTAAAAAAATCGCTCGATTTGGGAAAAAAGAATCCAACAGTCCGCTGTCAGCCGATATCCGGGCCGGGCGGGTCTGGCGGGTAAGGGTGCGGCCGCGTGCCGCTCAAGCAGATGATTTGGATGACGGGAAAGGCCACGCGAGAATGGATCTGGAGGTGTTACGCAAGAAGCAGCCGGCCGGGGTGGAACTGGATCAGGTATCGGAACTCATTGTCCGGACCCAGAAGTCAGACGGAGAGATTCCCTGGCATGCCGGCGGCAAAACCGATCCCTGGGATCACGTGGAGTCGGCCATGGGACTGGCCATCGGCGGATACCCGGAGTGCGCAAAAAGGGCATATCAATGGCTGGCCGCCCGGCAGCTGGAAGACGGCAGCTGGTATGCAGCCTACCAGGACGGCCGGCCCCTGGACCGGACCCGGGATACAAACGTCACCGCCTATATCGCCGTGGGGGTGTATCACTATTACCTGGTGACAGGTGATGAGGCTTTTGTCGCCCAAATGTGGGAACCGGTGCGACGGGCCGTGGATTTTGCCTTGAACCTTCAGGCGCCAAGCGGCGAGATTTACTGGGCCATGAGTCCGGATCTCAAGGTTGATCCCATGGCGCTGCTCACCGGTTCAAGCTCCATTTACATGAGCCTGAAATGCGCCATTGCCATGGCCCGGGTGCTGGGAAAAGTCTGCGGTGACTGGCTTTCTGCAGCTTTTCGGCTGAAAAAGGCCGTGCAAAACGGTTACCACCTGTTTAACATTGCCAAGTCCCATTATTCCATGGACTGGTTTTACCCGGTACTTTCCGGTGCGGTCACGGGGGCGGCGGCACGCAAGCGCTTTGACCAGTACTGGAAAAAATTTGTGGTCGAAGACATGGGCGTGCTTTGTGTTTCCAACCGTCCCTGGGTGACAGTGGCGGAAACCTGCGAGTGCGTGCTTGCCCTGGCGGCTTCCGGAAATGAGCGGATTGCCGGGATCATTTTCAACTGGATGCATGAGCGACGGTTTGAAGACGGCTCTTATTGGTGCGGATTTACCTACCCTGACATGGTGATCTGGCCGGAGGAAAAAATCACCTGGACCAACGCGGTGGTGCTCATGGCCGCAGATTCCCTGTACCAACTGACGCCGGCCAGTCGATTGTTTCATCACGAATTCTGGGAAAAATCCGGCCTTTTTGCCTAACCCTTTAAATCCTGCAGGTTTTTTTGCGAAAAGATCATCGACCCTATTTCCTCAAGCGCGCCTTTACCCGGTTTCAGGATGCCTATACCCGCCGTTTCATCCGGCCCCAGCTCGACGCCCTGGGCCCGGGAGCCATGTGCGTGCATCCCTGGAATATCAAGATTTTCGGCGCACCCGTTACCATCGGCCAGCATGTCAATATCCTGACGACTTCGGACAAAAAGGTGCGCCTGACCGTGTGGCCGGAAAAGCCGGGCATGGGCAAAATCGCCATCGGCGACTTCTGCCTGGTCTGCCCGGGGGTGCGCATCAGCTCGGCCCATGAAATTGTGATCGCCGATAACTGCATGATGGCGGGCAGCACCTTTATCACGGATGCGGACTGGCACGGCACTTATGACCGGGTTCAGACCATCGGCGAGACCGCTCCCGTTTATATCTGTGACAATGTGTGGCTCGGCGACCGCACAACGGTATGCAAGGGTGTGACCATCGGAGAAAACAGCATCATCGGGGCAGGCTCGGTGGTGGTGCGGGATGTGCCGCCCAATGTGATTGCCGCGGGCAACCCGGCCCGGGTGGTGCGTGAGCTGGATCCGGAGCGCCGCCTTGTGAAAAGGGCGGCCTGGTTTGCCGACACCCGGCGGTTAAACCGCGATATTGACCGCCTTGACCGGCAGAATCTTTCGGAAAACAGCCTTTTTTACTGGGTCAAAACCCTTTTTGCCCCGGGCCGAAACGACTAAATCCCGGTCTGTGCCAAAAACCGGTTGAACTGCCCGGCATCCGGTTGATACAATACCCGCCAAAAGATTTTTTGGATGCAAAAAGAGGAAATATGGCTGCAGAAAACGATATTGTGTTAATTTATCACGAAGACCAGCCCGTGGTCTTTGCCCGGGTGGAAGAGATCCGGCCGGATGTGAAAAAGGACTGGTTTCAGATCAAGCTTATGCTGCTGCAGGTGCCTGTGCAAACCGTGACCTGGATTCTGCGCGACACCTACATTAACGGAGGGGAATTTACCATGGGCGGCAACCGGATGCGCCTGGAAAAGATCGAGCCCCCGGAAGACCAGGAAGAGCAGGTCTCGGAAAAACAGGAGGGGGCGCAAAAGCAGGAGGCCGGCACGAGCGGGCAGGACGCCACCGATGATTCCGGCGGAACGGTGATTTCCTTAAAGGACCGAAAGCCCAAATAATTTATGGCTTGTCCGCCCACAGGACCTTTTCACCATGAAAAATCCGATTGTTGTCTCCGCTTCCCGGCGTACTGATATTCCCGCCTTTTATATGGACTGGTTCATGGAAGGCATCGCCAGGCAAGCCTTTGCGGTGAAAAATCCCTACAACCAGGCTGTTTACCCGGTCTCCGCAGGCCCGGCAGACGTGCACACCATTGTGTTCTGGTCCAAGGATTTTTCCCGTTTTTTAGACAAGGGCTACGGACGCCGGCTGCGCAAACTCGGCTATCATCTGTTTTTCAACTTTACGTTAAATTCCAAATCCCCCTTGCTGGAACCGGGCATTGTCCCTGTAACCGCCCGGCTGGAACAGGCCGGTGAACTGTGCCGGCGCTTCGGGGCAGAAACCGTTCAATGGCGGTTTGATCCGATCTGTTTTTTTCGCACGGCGGCTAACGGAACAGACTGTAATCTCAATGATTTTGAAACCATTGCCCGGTCCATGGCCGACTTTGGGGTGCGGCGGTGCGTGACCAGTTTCGTGGATCTGTATGCCAAGGTCAGGCGGCGCAAGGCCCCGGCAGACGGGTTTGAATGGATTGACCCGCCCCTGGAGAAAAAAGTCCGGGTGGTGGTGCGCATGCAGCGCCTGCTGGAAAGCCTGGGCATGTCGCTTTATCTTTGCTGTGAACCGGAAGTGCTCGAAGCCCTGCCGCCGGAGCTCCGGGTTCTGCCCGGTGCCTGCATTCCCAATGCGTACCTGGTGGAATTGTTCGGCGGCCGGATCTCGTTTCAAAAGGATGCGGGCCAGCGCCGGAAAAAGGGCTGCGGCTGCATGACGTCTAGAGACATCGGCGGCTATGCTGACCAGCCGTGTTTTCACAATTGTCTGTATTGCTATGCCAATCCATCTGGTAATGGAAAAAACAATGAACCCTGAAAGCCCGGCGTTTGCCATCGGAAACATTCGGATTTCCCCGCCCACAGTCATGGCGCCCATGGCCGGTATTACGGATGCCCCTTTCCGGCGCATGATCAGGCAAAACGGGTGCGCATTGGTGTGCACCGAGATGTTAAGCGCAAATGCCCTGTACCAGAATTCCGGCAAAACCCTGCAGATGATGGATCACGCAGCAGATGAAAAACCCATCAGCGTCCAGATTTTCGGGGCAAAACCCCATATGATGGCAACGGCTGCGTCCATGGTGGAACAGGCCGGGGCCGATATTGTGGACATCAATTTTGGCTGTTCGGTGAAAAAGGTGATGAAAACCGGGGCCGGCGCGGCCCTGATGAAGGATTTTAAGACCGCCGGGGCCGTGATTGCGGCAGTGCGCAAAGCGGTTTGCGTTCCGGTAACCATCAAAATCAGAACCGGTTGGGATGATTCGGGCAAAGACGCCCTGGCCCTTTCGCAAATGGCCCGGGATCTGGGTGTGGATGCCGTGTGCGTCCATCCCCGCACCGTACAGCAGCGGTTTTCCGGAAAGGCGGACTGGTCCGTGATTGGCAGGGTCAAAAACCGGGTTTCCATTCCCGTGATCGGAAACGGCGATATCCGCCATGCCGCAGACGCCCTGGAAATGATGCGGCAGACCGGATGCGATGCGATGATGGTCGGCCGGGCCGCCATGGGCAATCCGTGGATTTTCGCACAGATCCGGGCCCTGCTCGAAGACGAACCGCTGCCTGAGCCGGATCTGGAAATGCGCTTTTGCGCCATGAGACATTACGCGGATCTGATGTGCGGCGTATACGGGGAGGTCCATGCCTGCCGGCTCATGCGAAGCCGCCTGGGATGGCTGTTAAAAGGCCTTCCCCGGGCCAGCGCGTTTCGGCAGGCCGTAACGAAAGTTTCCGGCTTAGACGAGGTCTGCACGCTTCTGGACGAATATCAGCGGCTGCTTTCCGAAGATTTCCGCAGCACCAGGGCTTCCACGAATTCAATGATAAAATCCGCATAAGCCTGAACCGGGATTTTTCTGCCCGCGTATTTCCACCGTTTCAGATACCAGTCCTGGAGCATGGCCTTGGTCACCGCAGCGGTCAGCATGGGATGATCAACCCTAAACTCGCCTTTTTCCGCTCCTTTTTCCAGGATTTCCCGGATAATTTCCTCTGAGACCAGATCGCTTTCAATGGCTTTTTTGCGATGGGTTTTTTTAAGGTTCTTGGCCTCCATGTAGGAGAAATAAAACCACGGCTGCAGGACTTCGGTAAGGTATAAATGGGTGCGGATGGCGGTCTGGAGCTGAACCGAGGGTGCATCATCGGCTTTGATGCGCTGGGATAAAATTTTTAAGGTAATGCGCCGGCCCTGGTTCTGGATCATTTCCAGCAGTTCGTCTTTGCTGGAAAAATAGGAATACAGCGCACCCATGGAAAGCCCTGAAACCCGGCTCAAATCCCGCAAACTCATGGTCTGGAAACCCTTTTCATTGGAAATCTGAAGGGTGGTATGAAAGATGTTGACCAAATTGCGCACCGCCACGGCCTCTTTTTTGATCTTGATGCGGTGCTGGTTTTCCTTGAAAATATCTTTGCAGATCTCCTCCATGGACAAGAGGGTCATTTTGCGAAATTCGTCGAAATCCTCTGCTGTCACGGGCGTGTCGGACGGGTGCGGCATGGCTCGGGTGCAAGGCCTTTTTGCTTGTGGGTTTTTGCGCTTTTGTACATCCAGCGGCTGAATCTGTCAATAAAAAACGAGCGCTCGTTTTATTTTTTGGCATCAGTCAGGCGGGATCATTGCGGGTGGCGGACCGTGACAGTGGTGGAAATTCCGCCCCGGGCGGTGAACTGCCCGGTTACGGTCATTTGCCTTGGGGCGAGCACGGCCACCAGATCATCGAGAATCCGGTTGACCGCGTTTTCATAGAAGATGCCCACATTTCTGTACTGGAGCAGATAGAATTTCAGGGATTTGAGCTCAATGATATGGCCGGAGGGCACATAGGAGATGGTGATGCATCCGAAATCCGGCAGGCCGGTTCTGGGACAGACCGCCGTGTACTCTGGCTGGTCAATGACGATTTCAATGTTGCGCCGGCTGCCGTAGACATATTCAATGGGCTCAAGCATCCCGGTTTCAATGGTATCCGGTGAAAGCGGGGTATTTTGGGTTTTTTTTTCTGTTTTGTCCATGAAGCATCCGGTATTTTTTGAAGGAGCGGCAAAACCGCAGTTTTGCCGCCATGATTAATGGATCGGTCCGGCCTTGTCAATTTCATTTTCTTCTGATTCCTGTTTTGCTTTCCAGGACAGCCACTGATCAATTTCCTGCCGGTAGCCGAGAAGATCAATATCTCTGCTGTAGCGCCGGCTGATGAGTTTGGCGGCTTCCAGGCTCAGGGGAAGTTTTTTCAATCGGTTTCCGGCCCCTGTATGCCGGTAGCTGCCGGGCGGTTTTTCAAGGCCGGTTTTTTCGGAAAGAATCTGCCAGTGCGCGGCCATGTTTTCAAAATTGCCCACAAAATTCACCAGGCACCGGCCCTGATGATAGAGCTGAAAATGCTGGCTGCGGAAATGCAAATCGGATTTTTCATCCGGGATACGGGCGATGTGTCTGGCAAAATCCTCAAAACGCATTTCTGGCCTGACGCCGTAACGGTGCACGGCGCTTTTCTTTTTTTTCCGCCCGTCGCGCACCACCTTGTCCAGGTAGCATGAATACAGACGGGTAACAGGGTTTCGCACAAAGGCAAACAGGAAATAGCGCCTTTTGAGCCTGCGGGTTTGCCCGGCACCCAGGGACTTTCGAATGCGTTTTTCCACTTGTCGTTTTTCCGCCACTGACAGTTTCCCATCAGGCCGGCCCGGCAGGACCAAACGGGCCTGGCGGCGGCAGAAATGGTTGCGCAGGGAAGTGGAGGCCGCTTTGTAAATGGGGATGTAGCCGACCTTGAGATCTTCAAGGATCAGGATGCGGCGGCGGTTGCGCCAAATTTGCCATTGGGTTGCTTTGCGCTTTATATAATCGGAAATCATGTGGTTATGCCTCTCATGCGAATGGATCAAAAAATGAAATGCAGTAGCAGATTCGCATCTGCACGTAAACTTGGAGGGCGTTCAGGCTGCGGCCGGCGCATATGAAAAATGGTGGCAATTGACCGGCGGAGTGGATAAGAGAACAGGCCG
>JAGTVF010000288.1 GCA_018224315.1 Desulfobacterales bacterium
CAAAAACGGCAGCGCATTCCAGATTTCCACAAACCGCTGGGCCGTAATATCGAGTTTTCCGCCGTAATAGCCCTGGACCGCGCCGGCGGCCACCCCCAAAGACATGGAGGCCCCCACCAGCAGAAGCCCGAAACTCATGGCAATGCGCATGCCGTAGACAATCCTTGCCAGCACGTCCCGGCCCGCGGCATCCAGGCCCAGGGGATGGCCGGCCACCGGCGGATAGGGAAAACGCACATCCTGTTTTTCAAACCCGGCAATATACTGCCGGCCGTCTGCCACCACCCGGTAATCGGCCACAGGCGCATCAAAGCGCTCCGCGGCAAGGCTCTTGATCACTTCCTGCTCTGATTGGCTGATGTTTTCCCACAACTTCGGCCAACTGCTGATGGGCTGCAAATCAGGGGTCAGTGAAACGGTTATATCCCGGGCGTCCTTCATGGCCGGCTCATAGATCAGCATGCGGACGGTGTCCGGGGTCCTGTTTCTGGGTTCGTATTCGGCCAGGATCCCGCTAAAGGCTTGACCGTGTTTGTTTTCCAGGACAAAACGTGCAAACGGAGCGGCCTGATTGGCAAAACGTGTTGCCAGGGCCCGGGTCAGTTTCTCCGGCAGATCAAAATAATCGGTCAGCCGGCCGGGAGGGGTTTTGTCCGGGGCTGTGCGGGTAAAAAATGAAAGCAGGCGGCTGCCGGTGATTTCAAGATCCGGGGCAATATCGACGCTGGCCACCCTCGGCTCGGGTGTCAGCCGGATGGTGACATGGTCTGCCACATCAATGCTTTGGGGTTTGACACTCTGATAGGGGCCGTGGGGGTGCGGGGCAAAAATCATGAAATGGCCGTCATTTTCCGAAAACGCCGGCGATTGTGCCAGGGCCTTGTAATCCGGCCGCGTGTGGCGGCCGCTTCCGGTAAACACATCTTCGGCATAATAGGAAAATACAGGGAAAAAAGACCGGCCCTCAAAGCGAACATACAGGGGCGTGGCATTGCACAAGAGTTCGGCGCCAAGGCTTGCACCGTAGAGAATCACCAGCAGCCAAAGGGCAATCCATGCCCGTTTCATGGAGTGGAAGCGTGCCAGGCGTTTTCGTGCAACCGGGTTTCGGAAAATCATAACATCACTGTTTCCGGAAATTGATCCGCGGATCAATGATCACGTAGAGAAAATCGGCCAGCACATTTCCCAAAAGCCCCAGAATCGAGGTCAAAGCCAGTATGCCCATAAATACCGGATAATCCCGGCCCACAATGGACTCCAGACTCAGACGGCCCATGCCCGGGATTTCAAAGACCTGCTCGATGATCACCGAGCCGGCAAACATCACGGTTAAAATCCCGCTAATGCCCGTGGCAATGGGAATCAGGGAATTTCTCACCGCATGGCCCCAAACAGCCCGGCCAAAGCTGCCGCCCTTGGCCAGCACGGTGCGCACGTAATCCCGGCTGATCTGCTCGATGAGCGAGTTTTTCATCAGCAGGGTCAAAATGGCAAAATTGCCGATCACATAGCACAGCACGGGCAGAAACATGTGCATGAAAACATCATGGACTTTGCCGAAAAAACTTAAACTGGCGTAATTTTCAGAATGAAACCCGGCCATGGGAAAGATATCCCAGAAGGCATCCAGGGTTCCGCAAAACAGCATTTTCAGCACCATGCCCAATGCAAACGGCGGGATGGCATAGCCCACAAACACCGCCACACTGGAGGCCAGATCAAATGCGCTGTTATGCCGAAGGGCCTTGGCAATGCCCAAAGGAATGCAAACCAGATAGGACAGCACAAGTCCGGTGATCCCGAAAACCAGTGACACCTGAAACCGCTGTTGGATCAGCTCCCAGGCGGTTTTTTCCGGAAACCGGTAGGAATGCATCTGCATGCCCGCTTTGTCCTCGATCAGCCAGTTCCAGTAACGCACATACACGGGCTTGTCAAAGCCGTAATAGGACTCGATCTGCCTGCGCTGCTTTTGGGAAATGCTGGCTGAAGCGCCTTCTCCGGAAGTGGTCTCGCCGGTGCCCATGCCTCGCATCTGCATAATGGCCTGCTCCACCGGTCCGCCGGGCACAAACTGAATAAGGGCGAAGCAAAGCACGGTAATGCCGAAAAAGGTCGGAATGATCAGCAGCAGGCGTTTGACAAAATAATCCAGCCGTTCCATGAATTGCCGGTTTCAGAAGGGGTTTGCAAACAAGCGGCATGCCGCCGCCCAAAATACGAAAATGCATCCAGGCCCATCAATACCGCATCCCAACCTGTTTTTCAAGGCCGCAGGACTTTCCTTCCTGAAAACCATAAAGGGACGTAAAAGCTTTTCGATTATCAAATGCCAGAAAATAAAACAGGGAACAGGACGTATATATCCTGTTCCCTGTTGGGAAAGACAATCTTTTGGAATACGGTTTTGAAAGGGTAAAAATCTTACCGCTTGGAGAACTGGAACCGGGCCCGGGCGCCGCGCTGACCGTACTTTTTCCGTTCCTTGGTTCTGGGGTCGCGCTTGACAAGACCGGCTTTTTTCAGCATCTGCCGGAAATCCGGGTTGGACTGGAAAAGCGCCTTGGTGATTCCGTGCCGGATGGCACCGGCCTGACCCATTGCGCCGCCGCCGCGGACGTTGACCTTGATATCGTATTCACCGGTGGTATTGGTGAGTTCAAAGGGCTGCATGAGCATCTGGCGGGCCGCGTCCTGTGCAAAAAACTCTTCAACCGGCTTGTTGTTGATGATGATCTCGCCTTTTCCGGGCTTGAGCCAGGTGCGGGCAACGGCCATTTTCCGTTTGCCTGTGGCGTAAAAAACGTTCTGCTGTTCCATCAATCCCCCGAATGGTTTTTATATCCAATACTGATCGTTTCGTAAAAAATCGATTCTGTCAATATTGTGCGGTAATGTTTTAAATTTCCAGCGGCTCGGGCTGCTGGGCGTGATGCGGATGCTCGCTTCCGGCATAAACCTTGAGCTTGCTGTTGATGTCCCGGCCCAGCGGATTTTTGGGCAGCATGCCGCGCACGGCATTGCGCACCAGATCCTCGGGGCGTTTTTCCCGCAGCTTTTCCGCGGTAATGGACTTGATGCCGCCGATATAGCCGCTGTGGCGATAATAGGTCTTCTGCTGCCATTTCCTGCCAGTGAGCCGGACCTTGTCGGCATTGATCACGATAACAAAATCACCGCAGTCCACGTGCGGGGTATACATGGGGTTGCGCTTTCCGCGCAAACGGGCGGCCACCTCTGTGGCAAGACGCCCCAGAACCATGTTTTCCGCATCCACCACGTACCATTTTCTTTCAACTTCGCCCGGCTTGGCGCTCTTTGTATATTTTTTCAACGGTTCCACTCCTTCGCGCAAAAATTAATTTGACATAATTAACCAAATTCGCAAACACTGTCAAGGAAAAAACAACAAATCCTTTCACCTGTGTCCTGAAACGGTGTAATATGACTCCCCTGGAAATAGAGGTCAAGTTTTATCTGCCCGATCCGGAAAAAATCCGCTCCCGGATCACGGCTGCAGGCGCCAAAACCAGCGGCCGCCACCACGAATACAACATCCGGTTCGAAGATCGCCAATCCGGCCTGCTCAAGCAGGAAGCCCTGCTCCGGCTCAGAAAAGCCGGCGACCGCACAGAGCTGACCTACAAGGGCCCGCCCCCGGAAGAAAACGTCAGCAAGGAATTCAAAATCTTTACGGAACTGGAAGTGACCGTCAGCGATTTTGACACCACTGCCGCCATGTTACAAGCCCTTGGCTTTCACGCCGAACAAATCTATGAAAAATACCGGCAGACCTGGACCCTGGACAACGGCACCCTGCTGTGCCTCGATTGCATGCCCTTTGGCTGTTTTCTGGAAATCGAGGGCCGGGCCGAAAATATCAAAAACGCCGCAGCCGACCTGGGCCTGCAGTGGGAAAAACGGATTCTTTCCAACTACCTGGCCATTTTTGACCACATCCGGGCCGCATGCGGCCTTGACTTCAATGACGTGACCTTTGCCGGGTTCAGGGATACAAACGAGGACTTTGCCCCGTTGATCCGGGAATTTGAAGCCGGCGCATAAATCCGGTATCACCGGTTGTTGCGGGAAAGCACTGCCATAAAGGGACCTTTGGATTGCGCTGTTATGCCACCGGGTATCCCATATGACAAAAAGCTGCAGAAGCCGCCTTTCTGCC
>JAGTVF010000289.1 GCA_018224315.1 Desulfobacterales bacterium
CTAAAAACCATCCGCGACCATTCCGTTTTAAAAGATATCATCGATTCCAGTTCCCTGCCGGATCTGGAAACCTGCCGTCAGATAGACGAATGGCGCAAAAATGGCATTGTACGAATAAAACGCTTGTAAATCATATTGCCGCTGGCAAAAAAGCCCGTGGCCCGATCAATTGGTCTCCAGCTTTTTTGCCAGCAGTTCCTGCACGATTTTCGGGTTGGCCTTGCCGCCCGAAGCCTGCATGACCTGGCTGCATATGCTCACAGCAGGCGCTCCGGCTATTGAAGGGCCGCGCTGACCGCATCAAATCCCATGCGTTCGATCATTTTGCCCAGGCGCTCTCCTTTTGAGGCGTTTTGTTTGTAATATTCAATGACCCGGGTGACTTTTTCAAGGGCTTGTTCATCGCTTAGCGCTATTGACAGCTCCTGGGCAATGCGGGGATTGGTGCCCACATTGCCGCCGATCACCAGGGTCCATCCGTCGGATTTTCCAAACAGACCCACATCGCGAACCCAGGATTCCGCACAATTGATCTGGCATCCGGATACCGCCATTTTCAATTTGCCTGGAAGATCCACCCCATGGTACCGCTTATCCAGTTCCATGCCCAGGCCCAGGGCGTCCTGCTGTCCAAGCTTGCAGAAAGTCGTTCCCGGGCAGGCCCGGATGCTGCGCACACACAACCCCACAGCCGCCCCGGGGCTCATGTCCAGATCCTTCCACACATTGTCAATATCTTCTTCCCTGAGCCCTACAATGGCAATTCTTGTGGCACTGGTGATCTTTAAAGCCTGCGCGTTGTATTTTTCCGCAACATCAGCGATCTTGCGCAAAAGTTCCGGTGTGACAACACCGCAGGGAATATGGGGTGCCACGGCATAGGTTTCCTTGTCTCTTTGAATAATAGCGCCTTTTTCGCCAAGCTTGAGCATCTGATTTCTCCTTTGTTCGGGTTTCACAAAATTATTCCGCGACCCCGTACTCACGGGCCATTTGCCGGTCAAAGGCCGCTTTTCGGGAAGGACAGTCCTTGCGCGGGCACAGCTGACAATTAAAAAAGCTGACTTCTGTCGGGAAAAAAATCCCGGATTCGGATTTTGCCGGATGCATGAGCATGCTCGATGACAGCCGCACGCCGATGGCGCCCTCCACATCGCCCAGAAGGGAAAACAGGGGCCGCTGCTGGGAAAGGGGCCAGTCTTCGAGCGAGCCCACGTTCATATAAGACAGCTTTTCCAGATGATATTGTTTTCGGAGCCGGGCGCAAACACTTTGAATCGCATCCTGGAGGGCCACATTGGCAATGGTGTCCAAATAATATTGTTCGAGATAATCGCTCTGCGCCGCGGCCATTTCCTCGGGTTCGGCACCGATGGTGATGACAAAGGGAAAAACCCGCTGGGCAGCTTCCAGGTTTTTCCGCAGGACCCGGCTTTGAAAACACACATTTTCCAGGGTTACGCTCTTGTCATCTTTTTGGTCAACATGACATTCTTTGTAAACGCATTTGGGCCGGATATGAGCGGCAACATCCTGGATCGTCTTTTCCACGCCCTTCCATTCAGGGCTGTCAGCACTCAGGTGCAGTCTTTTTCTGATTTCCGCGGTATTGATCTGCGGCTGGAAATTTTCCAAAATCTTCATTTGGCTGTTTCCTGTATCCATGATTGGTTTTTTATATATCGAAACTACTTTCCATCCAGGGAAAATGCCGACTGCTCCATTGACAAATTCCGTTCGGTTTATTTTTCAGGCTGTTTTCGAATATGCGGATTATAGGCAACCCCCTGCCTGTCTAAAACCCGGATTCAGTATTGAACAGGGTACTGATCTTCCTTTTTTTTGTACAGCAAAAATAGGGACAGAAAACCGATAACAGGCCCTTTCGGGCTGTTTGCAAATTTTCCCTTGTCTCAAGCGAATTTTGGGATTATGCTCATAATAAACAATCTTATTTCCAAAGGAGATACAGCCATGAAAATCGCAGTCAGTTCCAAAGGACAATCCCTGCAAGACGGGTTAGACCCCAGTTTTGGCCGATGCCCGGGTTTTGTTGTCTTTGACACGGATACACAGAACACATCATTTCTGGACAATTCCCGGCAGCAGGACCTGGCCCAGGGCGCGGGCATTAAAACCGCTCAAATGGTGAGCAATGCCGGTGTGGATGTGCTCATTTCCGGAAAAATCGGACCCAAGGCCATGGAGGCCCTGGGCCAGAGCCGAATGCAGATTTTCAGCAGTTCGGCAGCCACGGTCCGTGAGGCCATTGAAGCCTGGCAGCGCAATTCCCTTTCTCCGGTATCCACGGCAACCGGTCAGCCCGGAGGCGGCCAGGGCATGGGTGGCGGCGGCGGCGGCCGGGGTCGAAGCCCTGCCCAGGGCGGACAGGGCAAAGGCGGCGGCGCCCGTGGCCGTGGGCCGGGACAAGGCGGACAGGGTATGGGCGGCGGCGCCAAAGGCAAGGGGCCGGGCCAGGGCGGCCGTGGAAAAGGCGGCGGCGGCAAAGGCGGATTGGGTTAAGCATAACAGATCCAGGCCTGGCCCGATGGTTCAAATCTAAATGGAGCGTTTGCACCCGGGCTATGCCCAAAATCATAGCCCGGGTATCCTGTTATGGGCCTGCACTATTTTTGACCGTATTGACAAAACGATTCAGCCAAAACCGCCTTGACTTTGGGGCCGCCATAAGCCACACATATGCAGGGTTTCGTTTGAATCATTTATGAAAAAGGAGACGAGCATATGTCAGAAAGTCAGGTGGCGCTCAACAAGAACCGCGCAAAAAACCTCGGCCGGTTTGCTGAAGTCATGCCGGAGACCGCAAAACAAATCAAGGCCCAGATGGACGAAGCATACAAGGACGGGGCCCTTGACACCAAGACCAAACGCCTCATGGCCATGGCCGTGGCCCTTGGGGCCGGATGCAGAAACTGCGTTCTGGGCCAGGCCATGGGCGCCATAGATAAAGGGGCAACCAAGGAAGAAATCCTGGAGACCCTGGCGGTGGTCACCAGCATGAGAGGCACCACCGGCGTGGCTGAATCCCTGCGGGTTATCCAGCTGCTCGACGAACTCGAAATGCTGTAAACAAGTTGCATGGGGTCAGAATATCAAAACAGCGGGACACGAAAAACAACCATAGCAATCGCCGAAATCCCGGTGGAAGTTTTTCGCAAAAACGTCAAAAACCTCAATATCCGGGTCTATCCCCCGGATGGAAAAGTGCGGGTTTCTGCACCGCTGCAGATGGCCGACCATGCCGTGCGCACCGCCATTGCCGCCCGGCTGCCCTGGATCCGGCAAAAACAGCATCATTTTGCCAAACAGGTGCAAGGGCCTGTCCCGGAAGCGCTTACCGGAGAAATTCATTATTTTCAGGGACGGGCCCTGCACCTTAAGCTGGTTGAACGGCCCGGCCGCAGCCGGGCCTGTTTGGCTGATACGGACACACTGGAGCTGCAGGTGCCGCCGCAAACCCATGCGGCCCGGCGGCTGCGGATTCTGGAAAACTGGTATCGCAGACAGCTGCGCCAACAGATCCCGGATTTTGTGCAAAAATGGGAGCCCATCATCGGCGTCCGGGTGGCCGAGGTCCGGATCCGGCGCATGAAGACCCGCTGGGGAAGCTGCAATATCGATAAAAAGCGCATCTGGCTCAACCTGGAACTGATCAAAAAACCAGCGTTCTGCCTGGAATATGTAGTGGTCCACGAAATGACGCACTTGCTGGAACGAAACCATACAAAGCGGTTCTACGGCCTTATGGACCGGTTCCTGCCGAATTGGCGGCCGGGTCGCGATGAACTGGACCGATGACCCATGACCCGAACGGGACAAAATGATTGAAACCAGCGGCAGGCCAAATCACTGCTTGTTTTTCAGTTCCTGGATTCTTTCCTTCTGGTCCCGTGCCCGCCTTTGCCAGGCCGGATTATCCCGGAGATACAAAATGGCCATGTCGTTGAACCGGGCGGCCCGGTTAAAGTCCTGTTTCCCCAGCCAGGCTTCGGCAAGATAGAAATATCCCCGGCCGTCTCCGGGATGGATCCCCACGGCCCGTTCAAGAACGCGAATAGCCCTGTCATATTCCTTTTTTTGAATCAACTCCTGTCCCTGGCGGGTCAGGTTGTGGGATGCCGCCATGCGGTAATCTTTACCCTGCCCCGAATCATCGGGCTTATCCTCGATTTCAGGGGCGGGTTCAGCAATGGTTTCCTCAACCGGGGTTTCAGGCGCAGTGCTGCGCGTTTGCCCCGGTCTGTCAGGCACCGGCTGGAGCCCGGCACAGGCCGATAACATCATCATCCCGGCCATAAGCAGGATACAAACGGCGGGCCGGAACAGGGACTTATCGAAAAATATTTGAGAAGCCATCAAATGTCCTTTTCAGCACATTGTCGGATTTGTGAATCTCGCATTTTTTCTCAGGCTGGTTGGTCTCCAGGAAATATTCGTTGTATTTTTCCGGGCATTGCATGGATTCTGCCAGCTGCCCGGTTTGCCGGCACACTTTCTTTTTTACCACACCCGGCGGCATGGCAAACGGCTGGCCTGAAACATAGCCGGGCATGGCTTTGACCAGGTCGGCAAAAATGGGCAGCGCAGCCCCTGAGCCCGTTGTCATCACCGGATCCCCGTTGTCAAAGCCCACCCATACCAATGCCAGAAAATCCGGGGTGTAGCCGATAAACCAGGCATCCCGGTACCCGTTGGTGGTCCCGGTTTTGCCGGCCAGGGGAAAATCCACGCCCATTTTTCCAAGGGCCCTTGCAGTGCCCCCATTGACAACGGACTGGAGCATGGAGGTCACCAGAAAGGCTTTGGCCGGCGACATCACAGCATTGATGTCCATGTGCCGCTGGGCCAGAATCTTGCCATCTTCATCAGCCACGTCCCTGACCGAAAGGGTAAAGGGCTGGACCCCGTCTGCGGCAAACGCGCAATAGGCCCTTGCCAGTTCCAGGGGAGTGACCTCAAAGGCTCCCAGGGCAATGGACGGATAGGGCTGCATCCGTCCTGAAAAATCAAATTTTTCCGCCTGGGCCGCCACCTTTTCCGGCCCGCCCCGGACCACCATGTCCACGGCTGCCCGGTTGCATGAGTGTTTGATCATATTGCGTACAGAGATCCGTTTTCCGGCAATATCGCCAAAATTCTCCGGGGTCCAGGGCTTGCCGTCAACCATGTAGGTGGTTTTTTCATTGGAAAGCCGATCCGACGGCTTAAACCGGTCGAGCAGGGCGGAGACGGCAATGGGCTTAAAGCAGCTTCCGGGCTGCCGGCGTGCCCGGGTGGCCCGGTTGAACTGGGTTTCGGCATAATTGCGCCCCCCGGCCATGGCCAGGATATTGCCGGTCCTGGGCTGGATCACCACCACGGCACCCTGGAGCTTTTTTTCCGGGTCCTGGCGCACAAGGGCGGGAATGGATTTTTCCAGCCGGGCCAGGCCGTTTTCAAGGGCTTTTTCGGCGGCTGTCTGAACCCCTGTATCCAGGGTGGTGTAGATGGAAAAACCCATGCTGGAAAGGATGTCTTTGGTGTAGAGTTCGTTTAGCTGCCGGGACACATAGTCGAGAAAATACGGGGCCTGACGTCTGTATTTCTCAAATCCGGCGGTGCTCACGGGTGCATCCATGGCTTTTTCCAGCTGCGACTCGCTGATAAACCCTAAATCATGCATGTCTGCAAGCACATGGTCCCGCCGGTTTTTGCATTCATCCCCATGGGTGTAGGGCGAAAGCAGATTGGGGCTTTTGATAATGCCGGCAATCAATGCGGATTCAGCCAGGGTGAGGTTTTTCACTTTTTTGCCGAAATAAAAATAAGCCGCCTCTCCCACGCCGTTGATCGAGGCTGATCCTTTCTGGCCCAGATAGATCTCGTTTAAATAAATTTCAAGGATTTCGTCCTTGTTATAGTTGGCCTCAATGGCCAGGGTGATAAAAAGTTCATGAAACTTGCGCTGAAAGGTTCGTTCATGGGTGAGAAAATAATTCTTGGCCAGCTGCTGGGTCAGGGTGGATCCCCCCTGGCGGATGGAGAAATGACGAATATTGGTATACATCGCCCGGAGGATGCTCACCGGGTCAACGCCAAAATGCGAATAAAAGCGGTTGTCTTCAGCCGCCACAACCGCGTCTGCAAGATGGGCGGGAATATTGTCAATGGAAACCACCCGCCGCAGTTCCCGCTCTTTTCCGAAAAATTCCATCAGGACTTCCGGGCCCAGTTCCACCAGCGGCAGGTTTTCATCGGTGTCAGTGCGGCGGATTTGGCGAATGCGGCCCTGCTTGATTTCAAGGACAGCAGAAAACCCCGGGCGATTTTTCTCCGGCAGCTGCAAATCCTTGAAATAAATTTCCAGTCCGGAACCGGCAAACCGGTACCCGCCCTTTTTTTCCGGACTTTCGGCTTTTGCCTGATATCCGAGTTTTCGCAATTTTTTCTCAAGCGCGGCAGGATCCACCTGCATGCCCGGAAAAAGCATTGTGGTGTCGGAATAAATGGTTGAAGGGATGGCCCATCTCCGGCCGGAAAATCTTTCTTCAATCTGCCCGGACAAATACCAGCAATAACCAAAAGAAAACACCAGAACCAGGATCATCAACAGGCCAAAGGCCAAAAACAATTTTTTCAACATTGAAATCATAGCCGTATTGGGATGAAATCGTTTTTTCCTGCCGGATTATTTACGAAAACCCGAAAAAAGGAAAGTAAAAATTTAAAATACCGGGACCCTGAAACCCATACAATATGCTCCATGCGGATATAAAACAAGGCCGGGATCAAAACTTGCTTTTTACAAAACCATCAGGGTTCGGGCCGGAAATATCGTTTGATCTCACTGGCCTTTGTGGTAAAAGGGGGGCCCTGTGTCAAATCAAAATGCAAACAGGAGAGCCCGATCATGAAAATCCGGAATATGGACATCAAAACCATCCTTTACACCACAGACCTGTCAGATACCGCTCTGCATGCCTTTTCCTACGCCGCCAGCTTTGCAGATGCATATAATGCAAGGCTGATCATTCTTCATGTAATTGAGGACTACCCGGCCATCGAGCCGTCACTTAAAAACCTGCTGCATGAAGAGCAATGGAAAGCAATCAAGGAAAAGCATATCCGGGATACCCGGGAGACACTCAGCGGCAAAAGCCGGGACAACCTGATTGTTCAGGAGGCCCTGACCCGGTTTTCGGAAAACGCCATGGCCGGCCGGTATGGCAAGCCTGCGGCAAGCGATGAGGTGATGGTTTTGTTCGGCAACCCTGTTGAAAAAATCATAGAGACATCAAAAGAAAAAAACTGCGACCTCATCGTAATGGGCACGCACGGACACGGCCTGCTCCAGAACCTGCTCGGAACGACGACCCACAAGGTTTTATCGCAATCCAAGATTCCCGTGGTGGCCATTCCCATAGACCAGTGATACAACAGGGTCGTTTCAGCCGGCCCGGCCCGGCTCAGCACAGGCCGAAAGCGTACAGCGCCAAACCGGCCGGTCCCCTTGCGATTGGCGTTTTAAAAAAACAAAATTTGGCATCTTTTAAACATAAGGACGAACACAATGGGCAGCTTCACCGGATCCGTGAACAATTTTTGGTCTTACCTGTGGCATCTGCATGTGCAAACCAAAAACATGTTTGTTTTTCGTTTTCCCACAACGTTTCTGAGCACATCGGCAGAAAGCGGGCCGGATAAACACGAGGCGGATTTTTCCGAAGACGTACTTCCGGCTGGCAGCAGAGGCGGTTCCGCAGGGGACGGGGGAAAGGGCGGCCAGAACCCTGGCGATTATACCCATTACAGCACACGCCAGAAAATCGGGCTTATTGCCGGGCCTTTGCTCTTTTTTGCAATTTTTCTGATGTCCCCCCCCGAAGGCATGACGCCCGAAGCCCATGCTGTACTGGCAAGCACTGCATGGATTGCCGTATGGTGGATATGCGAGGCCATACCCATACCGGCCACGGCTTTGCTGCCGATAGTCCTGTTTCCGGTGACCGGGGCAATGAATACATCCAGCGTTACGCCTTCTTACGCCAATCACCTGGTGTTTCTCTTCATGGGCGGCTTTATGATCGCCCTTTCCATGGAAAAATGGAATCTTCACAGACGCATCGCCCTCAACATCATTTTGATGATCGGCTGCGGTCCCAAACGCATCATACTCGGATTCATGGCAGCCACGGCCTTTCTTTCCATGTGGATATCCAACACGGCTACCACCATGATGATGGTGCCCATCGGGCTTGCCGTTATTCAACAGTTTGCCGCACTGATCAAAAAAGAACAACTGGATGTAAACGTTTCTCTTGGCAAATTCGCGTTCGGCACCGCCCTTATGCTCGGCATCGCCTATTCCGCATCCATCGGAGGGGTTGCAACCCTGATCGGCACCCCTCCCAATGCGGTTTTTGCCGGCGTGGTCAAGGAAATGTACAACCAGGAAATCGGCTTCGGGCAGTGGATGACCTACGGTGTGCCCCTGGC
>JAGTVF010000290.1 GCA_018224315.1 Desulfobacterales bacterium
CCTTTCCGGCTCCTACCAAGGTGTGCAATTCATCAATAAAAAGGATGATCTGTCCCTGGGCCTCGGTTATTTCCTTGAGAACCGCTTTCAAACGATCCTCGAATTCTCCCCGGTATTTGGCCCCGGCAATCAGCGACCCCATGTCCAGGGCGATCAGCCGCCGGTCCTTTAATGTCTCGGACACGTCGCCTTCCACGATGCGCTGGGCCAGGCCCTCCACAATGGCGGTTTTGCCCACGCCCGGCTCGCCGATCAACACCGGATTGTTTTTCGTGCGCCGGGAAAGGACCTGGGCAATGCGCCGGATTTCCTCATCGCGGCCGATGACCGGGTCAAGTTTTCCCAGCCGCGCCTGCTCGGTGAGATCCCGGCTGTATTTTTCCAGGGCCTGGTATTTGTCTTCGGGGTTCTGGTCGTTGATGGTCTGATTGCCCCGGATTTCCATGAGCACGTTTAAGATATCGTCGCGTTTTAGCCCGTGGCGGTCAAAAATCCGGGCCACATCCCCTTTTTTGCTCTCGATCAGGGCCAGGAAAATGTGTTCCACGCTCACGTACTGATCTTTCATGTTGGATGCCGTGGAAAAGGCCGATTCCAGGATTTTTTTGCTCTCCCCGGAAATATAGACCTCTGCTGTGCCTTCGACCCGGGGCAGTTTTTCCATTGCCTCCTGCACGCTCTTGTGCACTTCAGAGGGACTGGCTCCGATCTTTCTGAGCACAGATGGCACAATTCCCTGGGAATCGCCGAGCATCCCGGCCAGCAGGTGCACCGGTTCAATCTGTTGGTGACGCTTCTCCGATGCCAGGGACTGGGCCTGCTGGATGAGTTCCTGGGATTTTATGGTGAATTTGTCAAACCTCATGATAAAGGCCTCCTTTTTATCACTTTATTGCAGATATGCGCATGACGCAGATCATATACAATTTTTTAAAGTATTTTGTTTCTATCCGGAATTATTCAAGAATAAGATAAACACAGATAAGATGATGTCAATGGCGGCACTGGTGTCAGCCGGCGGGGTTTTTCATTGACCCGGACCAGGGGAGTTATTATCTTAAAACAAGAGAAACAAACATGCCGGGATATATCGGAACACGGGCTTTGGGCCCGGACCGGATCAAATCCCAGACAAGGGAGAGGCCATGAGCAGGCAAGCATCCTTTACCAAGCATGAACGCAAAGTCCTTCCTGATTTCCGCAAAAGAATCAACAATGCCGAGTCCACAGAAGATGTGAAGAAATTTTTCATTTACACAGTCGGATCCCTGTTTTCGGATATTTTTGCGGAAAACGTGGCTGTGGAGCAGGGCGATATCCGCCTTATGCCGGACATGAATCCGCCGTTTCAGCTCAGCGACCGGCTGATGGGCATGCCGCAGTTTGCCCGGATGTGGCAGGATTCGGATCTGGTCCATGTGCTGGGCCGGCTGGCAGAAGCGGCGGCCAACCGCTACCGCCGCTTAGACAAGCATCCGGAAAAAACCGATTCCAAGATCCAGCGCAGATACGAAAATCGTTGACCGGGCTTAAAAATCCCGGGGCTTGCAGATGAGTTCCCGGATTTTGAGGTCAAAAAAACCCGTCTGGTGGGCGGGTTTGATGACCAGGGCCGTGTCCGCGCCCCGGGAGGTGCCGCCCACGGCAATGATATCGCTGCCCGACAGGGCGCCGCCGTCTGCGGCCATCACTGCGATTTCAACACACACCTTGGTGCCCTGGCCGAAAAGCTTCAGGGTGTCGGCCATGAGCAGGGCGGGATAGACGCCGCCGTGTTTTTTGGCCACGGACCGCTCCACCCCGGAAAGGGCATGGGTGGCCTCGATGACCCGCACCCCTTCTTCTTCAAGGTTCTTTCGAACCTCATCTTTCATGCTCTTTTCAAAGGGCTGGCGGAAGCCGCAGTGATAGGTGACCGCCGTGATTTGAAATCCGGTGCACATCTCCAGGGCTTTGCAAGCGGTATCCCCGGTACTGGATGCCACCACCAGTTCAAAAATTCCCAGGTCCCGGCCCCGCTGGCAGGCCAGTTCCAGGGTTTGCGCGGTATTTTGCTGTCCAGGGGAATCAAACCAGACACCCATTTTATCCGTGCTCATCTCTTGTTATCCTGTTTTTAGGTGGTTTCAAAGCAGATCATATTATCATTGCCGGCCGGTTTAGTATATTGTATCATGGAATCCACAGTCAAGACCGGCCGGATGATTTACTGTTGCAAGGGGACCGAAATGATCATTGATGTGCATACCCACCTGTTTCCCGGGGTGATCCGCAACAACCGGGACAATTTTTTTCTCGATGAGCCGGCTTTTGCCCTGCTGTACCGCAGCCCCAAGGCCCGGATGATCGGTGCCGAAGACATGATTCGCTCCATGGATGAGCACGGGGTAGATATTTCCGTGGTTTTCGGCTTTCCATGGTTTAATCCCGAAACCTGCCGGCACCACAATGAGTATATTATCGAGTCGACCCGGCGGTGGCCGGACCGGCTGAAGGGATTCTGCTGTATCAATCCCTATGCCGAAGGTGCGGAAAAGGAAGTGGAGCGCTGCCTTGCAGCCGGTCTGTCCGGGGTCGGGGAACTGGCCTTTTACCAGGCCGGGGGTATCACAGATGATGCCATCGCCCGGCTGGCGCCGATTATGGCCCGGTGCCGGCAAAACAAACTGCCTGTGCTGATTCATACCAACGAGCCCGTGGGCCATCAGTATCCGGGAAAAAGTGATAACACCCTGGCCCAGATTTATGCCCTGGTCAAGGCCTACCCGGACAACATCATCATCCTGGGGCACTGGGGCGGGGGGATATTTTTCTATAACCTGCTGAAAAAAGAGGTCAGCGACGTGCTGGCCAATGTTTATTTTGACACCGCAGCATCGCCGTTTCTCTATGACGCCCGGATTTACGGGCAGGCCGCAGAACTGGCGGGCGCAGACAGGGTCTTGTTTGGCACTGATTATCCCCTGATCCCGCCGGATCGTTATTTCCGGGAAATGGCGGCAGCCGGCATCAGTGACCGGCTCAGGGGCCAAATACTGGGCGAAAACGCCGCCCGGATTTTATCTGTTTGAAGATGAAGCCAGTTTACCGACAGCTCCAGCAGCAGGCCGTTGGCATTGCCGCCCGTTATCCGGCGCCGGATTTTTATTCGGATTTTTCCGGGCAGATGTGCTGCTCCCGGGGTTTTTTCGGGCAGGATCCCGTGGTGGCGGACTTGTGGGCTTTTGTTGCCGAAAACATAGAAAACGATTTCGGCCACGGGCTGATCCATGTGCGGGATGTGGCCCTGGATGCCGGGGCCCTGGTGCTCATCGAGGCGCCGCAGATCTGCAGGGACCCGGAAATCCGTGATCACCGCCTGCGACTGGCCCAGGCCGCAGGACTTTTGCATGATATCTGCCGCAAGGAGAAAAACCATGCGGCCGCAGGAGCCGTCTGCGCCAGGCGGGTGCTGGCCGATTACCCGTTTTCCGGCCCTGATATTGATGCCATCTGCCTGGCCATTGCCAACCACGAGGCATTTGGTGAAAATCAAAGGGGCAGCAGTCCCGGGGACCAGCTGTTGTCAGACTGTTTATACGATGCAGACAAGTTCCGGTGGGGACCGGAGAATTTCACCCGGACGGTATGGAAAATGCTGGCTTACCGGGATGTGCCCGTGCATCGGTTTTTGACCCATTATCCCCAGGGCATGGCGTTTTTGAAAAAAATCCGCAATACCTTCCGAACGGCCGCGGGGCGGCAATACGGCCCGCAGTTTATCGATCTGGGACTTGCCATCGGCGATGAACTCTACGAGGTCCTCTGCGCCTGGTCTAAAGAGAAATAATTCCCGTTTGCGGAAAAATCCCTGCAGCCGCCCCAGTCATGCGCCGGCACGGGCTTCCTGGTTTTTTTTCTGGTGCTTGGCCGCTACAATGGGGGTGTTTAAGATCAGCGCAGACGATCCCTCGCAGCGCTGAATATCGAGGCTCAGCGACTCCCGGTCGATTTCAAAATAGCGCGATATGACTTCCACCAGGTCTTTTTGCAGGTCTTCGAGCATGTCGTCCTTGACTTCGAGCTTATCGTAGACCAGGGCAAACTGGAGACGCTTTTTGGCCACGCTTCTGCTGTTGTCCGGCTTGTTTAACAGCTTTCTGATCAGGGCGTTAAAGGACATGAGTATTATTCCTGTTTTTTCCGGCCGAGTTTTTTACCGATTTTTCTCCAGAAGGAGTCATGGCCCATGGGATCTTCCACCGGAAGGTCCGGATGACCGTCAAGCCTCATGGCAATGCGGTTAAAGGCTTTTCCCGCCTTGGAATCCTTCTGCTGCACAATTGGATTGCCGGTATTGGAAGACACCACCACCGCATCATCCATTTCCACCAATCCCACCAGGTCAATGGAAAGCACGTCCACAACGTCTACATGGCTGAGCATGTCGCCTTTTTCAACGAGTTTTGGCACGATCCGGTTGACAATAAGCTTGGGCGTGATGGAGTGGGCATAGAGCAGTCCGATGACCCGGTCTGCGTCGCGCACCGATGATACCTCCGGGGTGCAGACCACCAGGGCCTCGTCTGCGGCTTCAATGGCGTTTTTAAAGCCCTGTTCAATGCCGGCCGGGCAGTCCAGCAGGGCAAAGTCGTATTCCCTGCGCAGCTTCTTGCACAGCCAGACCATGTTTTCCGGCTTGATGATGCTTTTGTCATCGCTCTGGGACGCGGGTATCAAAAACAGGTTGTCGATTCTGCGGTCCTTGATGGCCGCTTGTTTGAGCTTGCACTTTTTCTGGACCACGTCCACCACATTAAATACGATACGGTTTTCCAGGCCCATGACCACATCCAGGTTGCGCAGGCCAATGTCCATATCAACCACGGCCACGCGCTTGCCCTGAAGGGCCAGGGCCGCGCCGATGGAAGCGGTCACGGTTGTTTTGCCAACGCCGCCTTTTCCGGACGTGACCACAATGACTTTTCCGTCCACGTTTCACCTCATTGCAAGGGGTTTGTTCCGGGTTGCTGCTGTCAAAACCCGTTTTATCGGATTTCCGGCCATGCCAGGCGTTTGAAGATATTGTCCTTTAAATAGTCGGCCATCACGATCTGGTTGTCTTTCAGGGATGCAAATTCCGGTTTTTTCCCGGAAGATGATGATGTGCCGGCGGCCACATAGCCGGCGATCTGAATCTGGGTGGGCCGCAGGTCCAGGCCCAGCACAATGGCGTTTTCATTGTCTGGCTGACCGGCAGCGGCCGTTCCCAGCAGGCTGCCGAGAATAATGATATCGCCGCCGGCAATGGCTTCGGCGCCCGGGTTGAGATCCCCGAGGATGACCAGGTGCCTGCGGGCCTCTACCTTCTGCCCGGAGCGGACCCGGCCGGCGATCACCAGGGTGTCATCCGAGTGATGCAGCCAGGGATTTTGCGCGTTGCGCCCGGTCTCCGAACCTTCTTGTCCGGCAGGGGCCGGCGTTATTTTGGCCTTGGGCGGCCCGGAAACCCGGCCCACCTGGAAGTGCTGCTGCAGAAAAGCCCCCAAGTCGTCAATAAGGGAGTCGTCTGCCTGGCTTTCGCCCGGGTCCAGAATCACCCGGGCATTGACCGCCAGGTGCTGGAGCCGTTCAAAGGGTTTGCACAGTTCCTGCTTCAGGGTTTCGGCCGGCAGGGATGCATCCATGGTAATCCACAGGCTGTCGCCCACGCCTTTGAGCTTCACGGGCGGTTGCTGAATTGTCATATAATGGCCTGCCGACAGGTTGGGGTTGATATTTGCATGGGGTCCAGACCGCCTATCATGTATAGAAGCGTTTAAAATCGTAGCACATTTTGTATATATAAACCAAAATCCCTTGTCAAGCCCAAAAGCCGGGCTTGCCGTCAAAAAAGCCGGCAGCCCCGATTCGGGCCTGCCGGCTTTTTTGACAATGTAGGCTTGATGAGTCTAAACTCATCGATTTTCAGGTTATCCGCCAAAAGAGGCCTCGGGCATTTCCACGGCCGCGCCGTTGACATCGGCGATGGCGTCGAGTTTGCCCATGGTGGCCGGAAGAATATTGGTGGCGAAAAATTCCGCGGTTTTCAGGCTGCCCACGTAAAAGGCGGCATCCTTGTTTTTGGCGGCTTTTTCCATGAATTTGGCCATGTCGGCTGTGCCGGCGAGTTTTTCGAGCTTGCGTGCGGCCAGTACGGCCCGCCATAGATGCATCCAGGCAAAGGTCACATCGCCGGTGACATCCAAAAACGGATGGGCATAGGCATAGGCATTTAAGATGTTGTCTGACACCGATGCCTTTGCCAGGGAAACCGCCACCTCGCTTAAGCGGTTGACCGCAGTTTCCACCCGCCGGGCCACGTCGCCCAGCACGCTGATCTTTTGGGCTTCGGCAATGGTTTTCTCCATTTCCCCCAGATAATCCATGAAGGGCTGGCCTTTTTTCATGCCCAGTTTCCGGCCCAGCAGGTCCATGGCCTGGATTCCGTTGGTGCCTTCGTAGATCTGGAATATCCGGCAGTCGCGCATAAGCTGCTCCATGGGATATTCCTGGATGTAGCCGTATCCGCCGTAGATTTGGATGCCGTGGCTGGTGACCTCAAGGGCCCGGTCTGTGATGTAGCCCTTGATAATCGGGGTTAAAATGGCGGTGCGGTCGGCATATTTCTCCTTTTCCGCATCGCTTTGGGCCAAACCTTCCAGGTCATGGGTGAGGCCGCCGTAATAGATCAGGCTGCGCATGCCCTCCACGTAGGCCTTCATGGTCAACAGCTGCCGGCGCACGTCCGGGTGCTGGATAATGGGCACAGACGGGGCGTCAGCCGCCTTGCCCGCGGTCAGGTGTTTTCCCTGGATGCGCTGGCGCGCGTAATTGACCGCGTAAGTGTAAGAGGCCGTGGCCGCGGCAAAACCCTGCAGGCCCACGAGCTGGCGCGCTTCGTTCATCATCAGAAACATCGCCCGCATGCCCTTGTTTTCTTCACCCAGCAGGGTGCCCACGCAATTGCCCCTGCCACCCAGGGTCAGGGTGCAGGTGGCATTTCCGTGCAGGCCCATTTTTTCCTCGATCCCGGTGCACACCACATCGTTGAACTCGCCCAGGCTGCCGTCGTCGTTGACCCGGTACTTGGGCACCAGAAACAGGGAGATGCCCCGGGTGCCGGCGGGAGCTCCTTCGATGCGGGCCAGAACCGGATGGGCGATGTTTTCCACCATGTTCTGCTCACCGCCGGAGATGAAAATTTTGGTGCCGGAAATGCTGTAGGTGCCATCACCGTTGGGTGTGGCGGTGGTCTGCAGGGCGCCCACGTCAGAGCCGGCCTCGGCTTCGGTCAAAAGCATGGTGCCAGACCATTTGCCGGAGTAGATTTTGGGCAGGTAGGCGTTTTTCTGGGCTTCGGTGCCAAATGTCTTGATCAGGTTGGCCGCACCGTGGGACAGGCCATGATAGAGCATGAATGAAGGATTGGCGCCGATAAAGTATTCCTCTGCCGCCAGGGAAAGGGTTTTGGGCATTCCCTGGCCGCCGTAGTCCGGCTCATCAATCATGCCCAGCCATTCGCCTTCGTTGTATAAGGCGTTTACCTGATGAAAGGATTCGGGGACCTTGACCGTGCCGTCTTTTTCAAGGCTGCAGCCCTTCTCATCGCTTTCCTTCTGGGTGGGCAAAATGGCCTTGACCGCCAGGTTCCGGGCCTCGGTGACCACCATGTCCACGGTTTTTTTGTTGAATTCGGCGAATTTTTCGTTTTTGGCCAGTTCGGTTACCTGCATCTGTTCGTGCAGGACAAAGTCCACGTCTCTTCGATCCGCGATCAATTGTGCCATGATATTGTCTTCTCCTTGTGTGTTGCCTGATTTTTATCGGGTGTGGAAAAATGCCCCGGAAATCCCTCAAAGTTGATCCATATCCATAAATGAATCCATGACTAAAGTCAAGTTCGGACCACTGAACCCGGTTTCGGAAGCCGGGTCCAGGGACATGTTTGATGATCCGAGCTTTGACGTGGCCCGGCAGGAATGCAACCGGCTGGCTGATCACATGCGGCGGCACGGTCCCTTTGAACCCCACCGGCTGCCCATGGAGGAAATGGAATACACCACCATGCCCCAGGTCATGGAACGCCTGGAAAGCTGGTGGGAGGATCTGAACTAGGCAAGGGCCGATTTTCGGATTTGTTTTCAGGGGGAACCGCCGCAGGGCCATAGACGGCCTGCGGCGGTTTCTGCATTTTCAGAGGTGTTTACGAAGGCTTGACCGCAATGACCAGGCAGTCCATGGATTTGCCCTGGCGCACCAGACCGACATCTGAAAACCCTGCCTGCTCCAGGTCGCTTTTGACCTCTGAGAAAGTGTAGGTGTCGCCGCCCCGGGTGTTGACCAGCATATTGATGGCAAAAATCGCTCCGCCAGGGGGATGGGTTCTGTTTTCGTCCATGATATGATCCCGGATCAGGATTGCCCCGCCCGGCTCCAGGGCATGGCAGATGCGCGTATAGAGCGAGCGGTTCTGCTCGGGGCTGTTTTGGTGAATAATGGCAGATAGCAGGGCCAGGTCGCAGCCGGCCGGCATCTCATCGGTGTTGTAATCGCCCGCGCGCAGCTCCACCCGGTCGCCCACTTGATTTTCCGCAATTCTTGTCTCTGCCATGGGAAGCACCCTGGGCAGGTCAAATACAATGGCCGAAAGCCCGGGGGCTTTGTTTAAAAACGCAATGGTGTAGGTGCCCGAGGCCCCGCCGATGTCCAGCAGTTTTTTATAACCGCTGAGATCCAGGTCTGCGGCAATGTCTGCGGCCATCTGCCGGCCGGCCACGTGCATGGCCCCGATAAAGGCTTCCAGGGCCTGGCTGTCTTTTTCGGTCATGGGCACCAGGTCAGGCTTTTCGCCTTTTTCAACCACTTCGGTGAGATGGGACCAGGAATTCCACACCTCGGCCATGTGCAAAACCATGGGGCGGACGGTTTCCGGATGATTGGCGCTGAGCAGCGCAGACTGCCCGGTGTTGTGATAGATTCCATTTTTTTTGTCCAGAATCTCTGCGGCCACCAGGGCGTCTAAAAGCCGGGTCAGGGCCCGGGGGTCAACGCCAAGCTGCAGAAACAGGCTGTTGGCTGAATCCGGCTGTTTTTCCAAAAGGGTGAAAATGTCGAGCTGGGCTGCGGTCAAAATGATCCGGCTTGTCATAAACTGCCGGGTGCGTTCGAGAATGGCATCTGACGGGTGCACGGTCGGGCTCCTTTTTGACATGAAATAACGGTTTGGGTTGTTTGTCCATTCTTGTATCATGGGCGCGCAAAGCCGGTATGCAAAACCGGCTGTTGTTTTTAGAGTCTAATGGCTGCAGCCGGGGCCTTCAAGGAAAAAATCAGCTGTCCCCCGGGTCCCGAAGGGTCTATGGCCGGGGAAAATTTCTTGCCCGGCGGTTGCGAAACTAGTATGGAAAAGGTACGCAAAACCCTTTTTGGACATCACATGACATCGGGGATACTGTGAAACAGATCGGATTGTTCGTCAAGCAGGATGCAGCAGCCCAGAAAACAGCCGACGCCTTTGAAAAGTGGCTGCAGGAAAAAAACGTGGCGGTCATACGCCAGAATGCCTTTCAGCCGCAGCTGGGTCTTCAGACAGACCGGGACAACGGGGTGAACCCGGAGACCATGTTATGCGTATTCGTGCTGGGCGGAGACGGCACATTTCTGAGCGCTTCGCGCTGGATCGGGGAAGCCAGTATCCCCATGATCGGCGTGAAGTTCGGCGATATCGGGTTTCTTGCCGAAATTGCCGAGGATTCCCTTTTTACAGCAGCCCAGACTGTGCTTGACCGGAATTTTGAGGTTGAATCCCGGGCCCGGCTCAAGGTGCGCATTTTCAGTCAGGGCCGGTTATGCGTGGAGGAAACGGTTTTAAATGACGTGGTGATCAACAAGGGGGCCCTGGCAAGACTGGCCAACATTGAAACCTGCATTGACGATCATTATCTGACAACCTATCGCAGCGACGGGCTCATTGTGGCCACCCCCACGGGTTCAACCGCCTATTGCCTGGCAGCGGGCGGGCCGGTGGTGCATCCGGCCGTTGAGGGCATTCTGGTGACCCCGATCTGCCCCTTTACCCTGACCAACCGGGTTTTGATCGTGCCGGCCACCTCAAGGATCCAGATCCGTCTCGGGGAAAAGGCCGCAGACATCGTGGCCACATTTGACGGCCAGCAGGGCCTGGAAATTGCGCCCACCGATACTCTTCTCATCGAAAAAAGCCCATCTCCCCTAAAGCTGATCAAGCTTCCGGGCCACAATTATTTTGATATCCTGAAGGCCAAGCTCCGGTGGAGCGGCGGCCGGATATAATCATGAGACGGATGTTTTATGCTCAGTGCAGCTGACAGAGAGTATTTTCAAAAAATTGCCAAAGCCGGTTTGGTCAATCCATTCTCCGATGAGCACAAGGACCTGGAATTGGCCTTAAGCGGTCTTTCCCCGGAGGCCTCCAGATCCGAGCGAACAGAGAAAATCGCCCAGGAGTTAAACTCTCGCATTGCCGGTTTGCAGGAGACATCGGCGGCCAGCCTTGAGGCCTACAAGGGCGAGGACCGGGATCTGATGCAGAAGGTGTTTTTGTTTGAGCTGTTCTACCGGTTCAAGGATCATTATGACGAACTGATCAAAAGCCAGTTTACCGCGGGCGATACCCCGGTGAAAATTCCGTTTTACCATGATGTACACCAGGCCATGGCCTCCCGGGGGTTTGGGGAGGAGGCCTTCCGCCACTACTTTGCTCTGGCCTACCAGCTCAGGCGGGCGTTTTATTTCATCGACCGGGGTCTGGCCGGCATCAGCCAGAGCATGCGCCAGCTGCGGGCCGATCTCTGGAAAAACATCTTCACCCACAACATCGAGCTCTATGACCGCTATCTGCGCGACCGGATGGAGGATTTCTCCACCCTGCTGCTCGGAGAGACCGGCACCGGAAAGGGAACGGCTGCCGCGGCCATCGGCCGTTCCGGGTTTATCCCGTTAAACAAGCGGTGGCGAAGCTTTGTGGAAAGCTTTACCCGCTCCTTTGTGTCATTGAACCTTTCCCAGTTTCCTGAAACCCTCATTGAATCAGCGCTGTTCGGGCATAAAAAAGGCGCCTTTACTGGTGCCATTGACGATTACGACGGGGTGTTTGCCTCCTGCAGTCCCCACGGGGCGATTTTGCTCGATGAAATCGGCGAAGTGCCCAAGCCAGTGCAGATCAAGCTTTTGCAGGTGCTCCAGGAGCGGATTTTTACGCCCGTGGGTTCCCAGAAGCACGGCCGGTTTGAGGGACGGGTGATCGCGGCCACCAACCGGTCCCTTGAGGAAATCCGGGGCAAAAAGGTTTTCCGGGACGATTTTTACTACCGGCTCTGCTCGGACATGATCACTGTCCCGCCCCTGCGCCAGCGGATCCAGGAAGATCCCAGGGAACTGGATATCCTGCTGAATCTCACTGTTGAGCGCCTGGTGGGCAAACCCTCTCCCGAGTTGTCCGGGATGGTGCGCGCGGCCATTGATGATCAGCTTGGCCCGGCTTACTCCTGGCCGGGCAATGTCCGGGAAGTGGAGCAGTGCGTACGCCGGGTGCTGCTAAAGGGTTCCTATTCCGGGCACACGGCGTTTTCCCCGGCCGGCGGGGAGCTGGACAGCCGATTGGTCGCCGGTATCGAGCAGGGCAGTATCGATGCCGGATCACTGGTTTCCGGATACTGCTACCTGCTCTACCAGCGGCACCAGAATTT
The DNA here is from genome assembly GCA_018224315.1 of Desulfobacterales bacterium. Classification (GTDB taxonomy): domain Bacteria; phylum Desulfobacterota; class Desulfobacteria; order Desulfobacterales; family Desulfosalsimonadaceae; genus Desulfosalsimonas. The sequence continues at coordinate 11,748 of JAGTVF010000290.1, forward strand.
TGAAGAAGTGGCCCGCAGAACCGCCCTGGACCGCCGCACGGTCAAAAAATACATCCAGGAGTGGGAAGAGGCAGAAGCGCCGCCTACCTGATCTCCTGGTGATAGCGTTGCAGGGATTTGGCTTCCGGTTCTCCGGTCCTGCGGGCGGCAATGCCCTTGGCTGCAGCTGTTGCCGCTGCCGTGGTGGTAATGTAGGGCACCTTGAAGCGGATGGCGGTTTTCCGGATATAGGAATCATCCTCCTGGCTGGCCTTTCCCACCGGGGTGTTGATGATGAGCTGGACCTGGCGGTTTTTGATGGCATCGACGATATCGGGCCGTCCGTGTCCCAGCTTCCCCAGCGTTTCTGCGGCAATGCCGTGCTTTTCCAGAAATTCCCGGGTGCCCCTGGTGGCATAGATCTGAAATCCCAGGTCGGAAAATAGCCGGGCCGGTTCCAGCACGCTGGTCTTATCGCTGTCAGCCACCGTGATCAGAATGCTGCCCTCCACCGGCAGGGGCGATTGGGTGGCCTCCTGGGCCTTGAAAAAGGCCATGCCAAAGGAGTCGCCAAGGCCCAGCACCTCGCCGGTGGACCGCATTTCCGGGCCCAGCAGGGGATCGACTTCCGGAAACATGTTAAAGGGGAATACGGCTTCCTTGACCCCGTAATGGGTGACAACCGGCCGCTGCAGGTCCATGTCCGCCAGGGTGGCGCCGAGCATGATCTGTGTGGCGATCCGGGCCATGGCAAATCCGCAGACCTTGGAGACAATGGGAACGGTTCTTGATGCCCGGGGGTTGGCTTCCAGGATGTAGACCATGTCGTGGGCAATGGCGTACTGGATGTTCATCAGCCCTTTGACACCGAATTCCACTGCGATCTTGCGGGTGTAGTCAATGATGGTTTCCACGTGTTTGGGCGGGATGCTCACGGGCGGAATCACGCAGGCTGAATCCCCGGAATGGATGCCGGCCAGCTCGATGTGCTCCATGACCGCGGGCACAAACGCGTCCGTGCCGTCGGCAATGGCGTCGGCCTCGGCCTCGATGGCCGATTCCAGGAATTTGTCAATGAGCACCGGCCGCTTCTCGGAAACCTCCACGGCTGCGGCCAGGTAGCGCTGGAGCATGGACTCATCCATGACGATTTCCATGGCCCTTCCGCCCAGTACATAGGA
>JAGTVF010000291.1 GCA_018224315.1 Desulfobacterales bacterium
CGCGGCGCAGCCGGTGTCAAGCACCAGGATGTCGTTCTCGATCAGCCTGCGCATGAGGGTGACATGGCCGTAGTCGTGCTTGATCTTGGGGTTGTTGCAGCCCACAATGCCTGCGGCTCCGCGGATTTTGCCCGCTTTGATGGCATCAAGCAAAGGCTCCGGCGTGCCCCCCAAAGCGCCCACAACCGCTTCCACGGAAAATCCGCCCACTGCATCCAGGGGTTCCACAGGGATATAGGTTTCACCGCGGTTGGCAAAGTTTTCAATGGCCGCTTTGACCACGTCATAGGCTTTTTTCTGCGCATTGTCCGGGTGGAACTCCACGTGCTCCATGCCCGGAAACCGCGCCTTGTCGCTGGTGCTGATCATTTTTGTGTGATAGCAGGCCGCCACTTTGGAAAGTGCGGGCATGATGCACTGATAATCCACGATCATCATTTCAATGGCACCGGTGGCAATGATGAGTTCGGTCATGAGATGGTTGCCGGCCATGGGAATGCCGTGGCGCATCAAAAGCTCGTTTCCGGTGCAGCAAAGGCCGCAGAGGTTGATGCCTTTTGCACCCTTTTCTTCGGCCAGTTTTGTCATTTCCGGGTCGGAGCAGGCGGCCATGACCATTTCCGATACCACCGGGTTGTGGCCGTGGACCACCACGTTGACCTGGTCGGCCTTGAGCACCCCGGCATTGACCTTTGTGGGGGCGGGTTTGGGGGTGCCAAACAGAATGTCTGATACTTCCGTGGCGATCATGGAGCCGCCCCAGCCGTCAGACAGGGCGTTTCGCAGCCCGTGGAGCAAAAGGCTCTGCCAGCCGTTGTCAACACCCATGTGGGTGCGGTGCATGGCCTCTGAGGTTTCCCGGTCAATGCCCCGGGGCATGATATTGAGCTTGCGCCACAACTGCTGTCTTTTTTCCGGTGCCCGGGCAGCCAGGGCTATCTCTTTTTTGCGGGTGCCGAAATCCTCCTGCATGGCATAAGCCAGTTCTCCGGCAACTTGTTCCGGCGTTTTGCCGTCTGCGGCAATGCCGTATTCCGCGGCCACGCGGTTGAGTTTTTCCGTATCGGTAATCGCGTAACCCGGTGCCTTGTTTTGGGCCACTTCCGCCAGCACTTCCACCAGGTCCCGGCCGTGGTCCGAATGGGCTGCGGCTCCGGCGGCAATCATCCGGCAAAGGTTGCGGGCCACGATAATATCCGCATCTGCGCCGCACACCCCCTGCTGAGGGCCTTCTCCAAACGGATCCACCCGGCAGGGGCCCATCACGCAGATCCGGCAGCTCAACCCCAGGTCGCAGAATCCGCACTGGGGCTGCTGGGCAGCATGGCGGTCCCAGACGGTTTCCACCTGATCGGATTCCATTTTTTTGATCAAAAGCTGGCCGTCTTTGGTGATGGTATAGCTATGATGGTGCGTCATTGTCCCGTCCTCCCTTTTATCTTGACAGGTTGATTTCTTTTTGGGCCCTTTTGATTGTGTTTAGCAGCGAAAAACCCGGGGCATTGTCGGCCGGGACAGCTTCTGCGCAGATGCTGCGGGCCACCTGGTCGGTTTTTTTCTTCATGGCCGCATCCATTTCTTCAAAAGTCAGGGCCCCGGTCTTGCAGACTTCCACGCAGGCCGGAATCAGGCCCTTGTGCTGGCGGGCAATGCAGTTGTCGCATTTCACGGCAATGGTTTTGCCTGCAGGGGCGAGAGGGTCGGCGTGATACCGGATTACCCCGTAGGGACAGGCCATGGCACACGATGCGCAGTTGATGCAAACATCCGGGTTGATGAGCACTGTGTTGGTAGTGGTCTGCCGGTAAATGGCTCCGGGAAGACAGGCCATCTGGCACGGGGCGGGATTGCAGTGCCGGCACCGGTTGGGAAACCCTTCGTTATAGAGCCCTGCGCCCACGTGAATCCTCGGCCCGGGCCGGGGCGATTCGGAAATGGCTGAAATCAGGGTCCCGGTTTTGGAATGGGCGGCCGCGCAGGCCAGCATGCACTGCATGCATCCCACGCAGCGTTCGGGATGAACAATGACTTCTTTCATAAGCTTTCCTCCCTGCCGCATAAAGACGGCATATCAAATCGGTGCGATCGGTCTGCCGGGTTGCCCGGTGATCCGGTTACCGGCCGATCAGCCGGCTGACGTTAAATCCCGGATCCAGCAGATGCTGTGCAGATATTTTCACGGGCGTGCGGCTCTGGATCAGCGAGGTGAGCACGCCGCCCTGCTCGATTTGGTTGATCATGACAAATCCCGCCAGGATTTGATCTTCGAACACAAGCCTGCGATAGGTGCCGCGCCTGGGGTCATGGGCGGAAAAAAACCGGCAGGTCTCGTCGGTGTCTCTGGGGCTGACCCGGCCGGCGGTCATCACGTCGGTGTCAAACATGCGCATCACGTTTCTGGAAAGGCTGCCGCGGTAGGCAAGGGCCTGGCCGGCCATGTTGAATCCCGCCACCCGGCCCTGGGCCGCGGCCTCGGGCCAGATGGCGTTGACCCACCGTTTTTGGCGGGCAATATCGATGTGCTCGGCCACATCCCCTGCGGCATATATACCGGGTGCGCTTGTGGCCATGTGATCGTCGACCAGGATGCCCGCATCCGTGTCAATGCGGTCTGCGGGCACAAACCCGTGGGCCGGAAACACCCCTTTTCCGATAATGGCCATTTCGCACGGGATTTGGCTGCCATCGGATAAATGGGCGCTCTGTACCCGGCCGTTTCCCTCAAAGGCGGTGGCTGAAATTCCCGTGCGCACGGTCAGTCCGTGGTCACAGAGCACCTGCTGGATCATCTCCCCGGCGGTTTCATCCACCTGCATGGAAAGGGGGTAGCCGGAGCGGATCAGCATGGTCACGGCAATATTGCGCTTAAGCAGGCTGTAGGCGGCCTTAAAGCCCACGAGTCCGCCGCCGAGCACCAGGGCATGGCGGGTATCGGCCAGGGCGGCGATCATGTCCTGAACCTGGGCGATATTGCGCATGAAAAAAATGCCGTCCAAGTCCATCCCCTGGGCGTCAACAGGCCGGGGATCGGCGCCGGCGGCGATCAGCAACCGGTCATATGGGAACGTGCGGCCGTTTTGTGTGGTCACGGTGTCTGCGTTGATATCCATGGATGTCACGCGGCTGCCGAGTGCCGGCGTGATGGAAAGCCGGTCGTAAAAGTCCGGGCCCCGGATGGGCAGCCTGGAAACATCCACGGCCCCTTCCAGAAGATTGCTGATCATGGGACGGCAGTAAGGGGGGTGGGTTTCGTCTGAAATCATGGTGATTTGGCCGCGGGCATCGATTTGCCGGATGGCTTCTGCGGCGGTGACGCCGGCAACACCGTTTCCGATAATCACGTAATGCATGGCAGCCTCTCCGGGAAAGGGGGGAAGGATAGATTTTTCATTTACCCAATAAAATCACAATAAGATAAAAGTCTTTTGATTGCAACCGGGTAAAAAATTTCACGGGCCCCCTTGAACAGGTTGCGGAAGTGGTTATTATAAGGATGAAAGCAAAGGATGATTAAAAAAAACAAAGTGTTAAACAAAAAAATAAAAGGAGGTGAAAGCTATGGCACTGGTACGGTGGAATCCCTGGACCACGCTGCCCACTTTGCAGGATAGAATCAACCGGCTGTTTGAAGATGCGGTTCCGGCAGCTGAAGGCAGAGAGGAAGTCGGCCTGTTTGAATGGCGGCCCATGGTGGATACCTATGAAAAGGATGACGCCATTGTGATCAAGGCCGAGATTCCCGGCGTGAACAAGGACGATATTTCCATTGATGTCAACAACGGCGTGCTTTCCATCAAAGGAGAGCGCAAGCATGAAGAGGATGTCAACGAGGATAACTACTACCGCAGGGAGCGGTTTTACGGCAAGTTTCAGCGCGCCTTCACGCTGCCCGACAATGCGGATCCCGACAAGATCGAAGCGGGATTCAAAGACGGCATACTTGAGGTGAAGGTGCCAAAGACCGAGCAGAGCAAGGGCAAAAAGATCGAGATCAAGTAAGAAGGCGCAAGTGAAGAAATGCGCCGGTAAAGCAAAAGCGGGGAGCAGACGGTACCACGTCTGCTCCCCGCTTTTTTGTTTGCACGGGGATTTTAATCCACTTTGTGAACCCAGCCCTCGGTGTCCTGTGTGCGGCCGTACTGGATGTCGGTGATGGCATCGAAAAATTTGCGGGCCCAGGAGCCCACCTTTCCATCGCCAATGGCAAGGGTCTTGTCCTTGTATTTGATCTGGCCCACCGGCGAAATCACCGCTGCCGTGCCCGAGCCGAAGCATTCCTGAAGTTTGCCCGCCTCATGGGCCTCGACCACCTCGTCAATGGAGATGCGGCGCTGGGTGACCGGATGTCCCCATTTTTCGGCCATGGCAATCACTGAATCCCGGGTGATGCCCGATAAAATACTGCCCGAGAGCGCAGGTGTGATAATTTCGTCGTCAATGACAAAAAAGATGTTCATAGAGCCCACTTCTTCTACATATTTGCGCTCCACCCCGTCTAACCACAGCACCTGGGTATATCCCTTGTGGTGGGCCTCTTCTCCGGCATACAGGCTGGCCGCGTAATTGCCGGCGGTTTTCACCTCGCCCACGCCGCCGGGCACGGCCCGGACATATTTTTCCGTCACCCAGATTTTCACCGGGTTGAACCCTTCCTTGTAATAGGCCCCCACCGGGCTCAGGATAATGAAAAACCGGTAGGTGTAGGATGCCCGCACGCCCAGAAACGGATCCATGGCAATGATGGTGGGCCGGATGTACAAAGACGTGCCCGGCGCCGAGGGCACCCAGCGCTTTTCAATTTTGAGCAGCTCTTTTAATGCCCTGAGGGCAAGATCTTCATCAAAGGCCGGAATGCACATGCGGTGGGCCGACTGGTTAAACCGGGTGAAATTCTGTTCCGGACGAAACAGCTGGATCTCATCTTCCGGGGTTTTAAAGGCCTTTAATCCCTCGAAAATGGACTGGCCGTAGTGGAGCACCATGGTGGACGGGTCCATGGTAAAGGGTCCGTAGGGCTCGATGCGGGGGTTGTGCCAGCCGTTGTCCAAATCATAGTCCATGTTGAACATGTGGTCTGTAAACAGGGTGCCGAAAGCCAGGCTGGATTCGTCTGGCAGGTCCTTTAGGGACCGGGCTTTCTGGATGCTGATTTCCATGGGGATACTCCGTTTTTCCGATTGGTCTCTGTGGGATAAAGATTATATAAACCTATTGATTTTTAATAGTTTATGCATAAGCGGCCCTGAAGGCGTTTTTTACGTTAACGTCAAATGCCCGGATGATCAAGAAAATTGTTCCCGGCAGGGCAAAAAACGCCGGGTTTTTCCCCTTGATTGCCGCCTGAAGCGGTGATAGGAATTTAATTGTGATGAAAACGAGCATACAATCGAATCCTGCGCCGGCATCCCCGTATCTGGTCTGCCCCTTTAAAAAGGGCAGGCCCAAAAAGCACATTGATGTCTGCCGCAAATGCCGGAAAAACCGCAAGTGCGCCATCTATCAGGATTATATACAGCCGGGATTGTTTCCGGGGTGGCGTTAACCTTCTATTTCTTCTCGAATATGATCATGGACCCCGATATTTCTTCATATATTCAAAGACTCTGCCGAA
>JAGTVF010000292.1 GCA_018224315.1 Desulfobacterales bacterium
GGGCCTCAAAGCCTTCAGTTCGGTTTTCCACAAATTCCCTGTCATAGAGATCTTCCTTGATGATCACGTGAATCAGACCGTTGATCCAGGCCACGTCCGTGCCCAGGTTGGGCCGGAGCCACTTGTCGGCAAACTCGGCAATCTTGATCCGGCGGGGATCCACAAGGATCAGCTTTGCCTCCTTAAAGGATACGGCCCGCTTGACAAAAGCAGAGATCACCGGGTGGTTTTCCGTGGTATTGGAACCTGTGATCAAAATGACATCGGCTTGTTCAACGTCTGCGATGGTGTTTGTCATTGCTCCGCTTCCAAATGCTGCGGCCAGACCGGCCACTGTGGAGCTGTGTCAGAGACGGGCGCAATGATCGATGTTATTGGTTTTCAGCACCGCCCGGGTAAATTTCTGGGCAATGTAGTTGTCCTCATTTGTGACCCGTGCCGAGGTCAGCACCCCGATGCTGTCGGGCCCGTGGTTGTCCCGGGTCTCGGTGAACCGCCGGGCCACCAGATCCAGGGCCTCGTCCCAGGTGGCTTTGCGGAACTCGCCGTTTTCTTTGATCAGGGGGCTGGTGATCCGCTCCTCAGAATCAATGAACTTGTATCCGAACCGGCCCTTGACGCACAGGCTGCCATAATTGGGCGGGGCATCTTGGGCGCCGGTGACCTTGATAACCTTGTTGTCCTTGACATGCAGATCCATCTGGCAGCCCACACCGCAGTAGCTGCAGGTCGTGCGCACCTTTTCCACCTCCCAGGGCCGCCATCTGTACCTGCCCTCCTTTTCCACCAGGGCGCCGACCGGGCATACCTGGACGCATTCTCCGCAAAAAACGCAGTCCGAGTCCTTCAAGGGCCGGTCGCCGGCGGCCACAATCTTGCCGTCCTTTCCGCGGTATCCGAAGCTGATGGCGCGGTTGACCTGCACTTCGTTGCAGGCCTGCACACAGCGGCCGCACAGAATGCACCGGGAAAAATCGCGCACAATAAACGGATTTACCGTTTCCATGGGATACGGGGTTTGGGTGGCGGAAAACGCATCCCCGGAAACCTGATATCTGTAAGCCAGATCCTGGAGCTGACAGTCGCCCCAGACAGGGCAGAGCCGGTTGCTGTGATCATAGTCCTGCACCTGGAGCTGAAAATCGGCGAAACTGCCGGAAGCGTCCACCTTGCGCACGGCGCAGTTGTGATTGCCTGAAGCCAGCAGCAGCTCGATGGTTTTCTTGCGCGACTTCACCACATCGGGCGACTCGGTGTGAATCACCATGCCGGCCTGTGCCGGTGTGCAGCATGCCGGCAGCAGGTTGCGGGCCTTTTCCACTTCCACCATGCATATCCGGCATGCCCCGGTGGGCGTGGCTCCCTTGAGATGGCACAGTGTGGGGATATCAATGCTGTTTCTCCGGGCCACATCCAAAATCGTTTCCCCGGGTTCCAAGGAAAACCGGTTTCCATTGATGGTCACTTGATTTTCTGTCATGGCTGAATCTCTGCAACTTTTTGGATTTTCATATTTTTGCACCCAATGGCGCACAAACGAATCTTAAAAGTCTCAAAATTTATTAGATAGCCGATTTTGCAACACCTTTCAAGGAAGAAACGAGAAGGCCTGTATCTATAACCACATTTCCCGTTCCGGATCCCGCAGGGACATGGGCGGGCCCAGCACTTCATACCAGATAACGGCCCGGCGAAGCTCATGCCTTGAAAACTGATGGGACCGAAGGGTTTTTAACTCCTTTTTTCCCATTTGCTCGAGTGCCGGCGCCGGCGGCCTTCTTGTTGTTTCCCCGATGCGCGCCTCCGGGGTCCATCCCTGCCGGCTGCGCGACTCAATCAGGGTTTGTTTCCGTTCCGGCTGGGGCAGCGCCTGGCGGTCTGCAGGTGGTTTTTCTCCGCTATCCCTGGATGGTTTCTTTAAATCCGGTTTGTCCGCCTGCGGCCCGGTACGGACCAGGTCCTGCCAGCCGGAACCCCGGCCGGTGGGTTGTTTAGCCGGCTCCGGGGTTTGTCTTTCCTTCTGCTTTGTGACCTCCTCCCGGAGTTCTGCCAGCAGATCCCGCATACTGCGCTTCCAGCCGGCAGGCGGCTTTTTCTCCGGGCCGGGCTCCGGTTCCGCCCCGGAACCGGACGGCTCCGGAGGTGCCGAAGCGCCTTTATCCAGCTTTTTCCTGGCCTTGACAATATTGGCGATGATAATAACGGCCACCACCAGAAAAAATATCAGGGATTCCATGGGTATGGGCCTTTTTTATTCCTCGGTTTCCGTTTCCTGGCCGGTTCTTTCATCGTCTTTTCCGCCGATGCTGTCGCGCATCTGGGTGTCGGCCTGGATGTTTTTAAACCGGTAATAGTCCATAATCCCGATGTTTCCGGCGCGCAGGGCTTCGGCCATGGCAATGGGCACCTGGGCCTCGTTTTCCACCACCTTGGCGCGCATCTCCTGGACCTTGGCCTTCATTTCCTGCTCTGCGGCATAAGCCATGGCCCGGCGCTCTTCGGCCTTGGCCTGGGCGATCTTCTTGTCGGCCTCGGCCCGGTCGGTTTCCAGCTCGGCACCGATATTTTTGCCCACATCCACGTCAGCGATGTCAATGGAGAGGATCTCATAGGCCGTGCCCGCGTCCAGACCCTTCTCCAGAACCCGCTTGGAAATGGAATCGGGATTTTCCAGCACGTTTTTATGGCTGTCCGAGGATCCGATGGTGGTGACAATGCCTTCGCCCACCCGGGCCAGAATGGTTTCCTCACCGGCGCCGCCCACCAGCCGGTCAATGTTGGCCCGCACCGTCACCCGGGAAATGGCCTTTAACTGGATGCCGTCCTTGGCCATGGCCGCCACCATGGGTGTTTCAATCACCTTGGGATTAACACTCATCTGAACGGCTTCCAGCACGTTTCGACCCGCCAGATCAATGGCGGCCGCCCGGTTGAATTTGAGATCAATATTGGCCTTGTCTGCGGCGATCAAAGCCTGGATGACGCGCATGACATCACCGCCGGCCAGAAAGTGGGATTCCAGGTCATTGGTGGAGACCTCCAGCCCGGCCTTGACCGCCATGATCTTGCCATTGACGATGAGCTTGGGCGAAATCTTTCGAAGCCGCATGAAAATGATGTTGAAAAGCCCGATGCTCGCCCCGGAAACCAGGGCCTGGACCCACAGGGAAATGGCCGATCCGATAAAGTAGAGCAAAACAATTAAAGCAATGACAAGAATAACGAGAATGATAAATTCGACCGGCATAAATCCTCCTTCAACAGGTTGTTGTTGTTCAAGTCCGGCAGGCCGAAACCATAGACCCTGAACTATTGATCTTTTCGCACCACAATGCGGCTGCCTTCAACGGCAATGA